>JAOUKM010000008.1 GCA_029882535.1 Candidatus Bathyarchaeota archaeon | reverse complement strand
CATTAAGGGTAACTGTCGTTGGTGTTTTCATTGATAATATATGCTGTATCACCGATTCCATTCTCGATCTTATCTGACCCATTATAACTGCTCCAATAGTTCCCTTCGATACCATTGTTCCAAGAATTTTGTGATTCAATACTGATTGGTTGCTGTGTGGTGTTGGTTATGGTGTTGATAAAGTTGTTGTGATAAATGAGGTTATTATCAGATGTTGCGAGACGGAGGCTAATGCCGTTATCTACTAAATAATTATTTGAGAAAACATTGGTTCTAGAAGTTACAAGCCAGACTCCATAATCTTTGTTCGAGGAAATATTGTTTCCTGAAAATGTACTATCTAGCGAGGTACCAACGGAAAAACCTCGACTGTTATTCAAAACACTGTTTCCGAAGAACTTGTTGCTGGTCGAAGCGCTTACGTAAAACCCATGATAGTTGTCAACAACTCTATTATTTGAAAACACATTTCCGGTGCAAGCTAATAAATAAGCCCCGTATCTGGTGTGTGAGGACACATTGTTTTCTGAGAAAACGTTGTTTGTCGAATAGTAAAGCTTGATTCCGTCTTGGTGGTTATCCAAAAAATTATTTTTGGAAAAAACGTTATTAGTGGTATAGAGAGAACCGAACCCATAACTGTTATTTAGAACGGTATTATTCAAAACAGAGTTTTCGCTTGAATATGAGAGATAAATTCCATATTCGTTGTCCTTTATGATGTTGTCAATTATTTTATGGCCACTTGAGTGATCTGCATACACACCACCGTATATAAGAATCGATCCGCTGTTTTCTATAGTGAAGCCTCTTATTTCCACGTTATCTGCGGTTACATAAATCACGTTTCCGATACCTGCTCCATCAATAATCGTGTTGGATTTGTTTTCTCCTACAAGTGAAATAGTCTTGTTCACTACAACATTTTCTCGGTATGTCCCAATTCCTACGTAGAGAGTGTCCCCAGATTTCGATTCATCAATGGCTTCTTGTATTGCTTCATAACTCTTGCCTGTTCTTAGATTGTGAACTCGTGGGTTTTCTTGCCCAGATGTTTTTAGGGGCAATACACTGATTGCGAGTAACATAATTAACAAAACAGAAAAGAATAGACCCAGAACTTCTTTTGATTTCATTGCAACTGTACCATCAATGTTTAAGCATATTATCACTAGGAAAACTGCTTCTTAAGTTCTTACAAAACTTTGCGGTCATTTTGCGCTCTTTGTGAATGTTATCAAAGCAAATATATATGAAAGTAAGAAGGGTTGTGTAGTTTAGTTTATGTTTCCAGACACGTTAAAAGTTAAATACACGGAAGATTCAAATTAATTTGAACTGAGGATTTCTCTTGAAAAGATTGCAGAACTTTAAGGAGTCCTTAGCCGAAGTTCTATTCATCATTAAGGCTTGTTTAACTACTCTCTGGTTCTGGGTTCCAGTGCTATACGCAGTTTATTTTTTCTTTCAAATGTGGATATTTCTTGTGCATCCAATAACAATTTTTATTCTACCTCTAATCCTTTCTGTATATGCTGTTTGGCTCGATGAAAGGAGGAAAAACTATAAGGTCAGATTTAGTGAGATAAAATATTTGTCAGCTTCCCACCCACTTGGCGCGGGACCCGAAATGAAACCTTTCAAGGCAGAAGTTGAAAGCATGGTTAAAGAATATGAAAAGTTATTGCAAAAGAAACCAAGAAAACAGAAAGACTCCTAATTTTTGTTCGGCAATTTCAGAAAGGTTATAAAATAACTTTTTTGTTTTGTCATAGGATATACTATAAACTAGAGGTTTAGGACTTGCGAACAATCTTATGTTTCATAATTGTGGCGACTATATTCGTTGAAACGTCGTATTGTTCCATATGTTTGAGCGTTCCCCGGGAAGGAGATTGGGCAGTATACTCAGTTGATACGTGGTACACTACTAACGCAACAGAAGAGGATGTCGAATGGCTTATCGAAGATTTTAGAAACATCAACGATACAAAATGGACGCTCCGAGTTGAAGAATTTCATTTTCCTCAAATCAAGTTTTCAATTGAGAAGGCATTTAGTGATGAAACAACATTGACTGAAAACCACGAAGGTAGTATTATAACTGGATATAAAGAATTGGGCATGTGGATAATTCAGAGTAGCCTCAACGATGATGATGCGATATATGAAGGAGATGAGTCAGCAAATATACCTATTATATCTTCGAGCACAGAGTACCCGTTTGCGAATACAACAAGAGATGTGGTATACGCATCCTTTACCAAACATGAACCTGTAGGCGAGTATTACATCCCCATTTATATTGGAGCCTTTTGGGATAGAGAAACCGGAATCCTTTGCGGCATGATATCAACAGCTACATTCGAAGAAGTCCCTTTTCTCCCAGACGTGTATCTTTACATAAAAACCGACATTGAAATTGTTGAGACGACATTGTGGACCGAATCAAAGTCGGAGCCTGCAGACTTTACTTGGCTTATTGCCAGTACAATTGTAATTCTTCTTTTAATTTCGGTTGCAGCCGTGTTCATCCTAAATCAGAAGAAAGTCAAAAAGCGTAAAACCAGAAAACGCACACGCAAGTCTGTGAAGGCTTTTCCGCGTGCGCCAATTCAAACTTGGGATAATTTGTATATGAATAGATTTTAGAAAAAGGAGGTAGCAGCTAAGCTGCTGCCGGTGATTGTTGTCGTCGACGGTAGAATATAACCAAAGCTGCTATAATAACGATGACCACTACTATTATGACCACAATGTATTCAATAGGTATGCCCTCTCCGCCGCCACCGTCTTCAGCTAATTCAATAGGTATTTCCAAATCCAACCTGTAATCTGAAGTTAAGGTTCTTCTTGTTTCGTATGTATAGCCAAAGTTGTCGGTTACTTTCAAAACTATTGTCCAATTGCCCAAATGTCTAAAGGTGTAGGATACACTGACTCCAGTGAGGTCGGATATAGGGGATCCTACATCAAGAATTTGGTCGGGAGACCATATTTCCCAAGCGTATCCTGTTATCTGACCTCCAGGTTCTCTATGAATGCTGCTTGAGGCATTTAACGTAACAGTTTCATTTACCACAGGTGTGTCGGGTGTGTAGATTATCTCTAGTTGAGGAGTTTCAATGACACGTAGAAAGTCTTGAAGAATATTGTTTTCTGTTACATTTTCGATGGCAACGGTAACTTTCGCGGTTATGTTGTAATACCCGCGTTCTAAGATTTCCTCCCAAGTCCACGTTAAAGTTTTTACAGCGCCAGATGTCAATGTTTCGCTTAATATCCATTGTTTCAATGCAGTACCATTAATGTACAGAGTCACGTTGAAAGCTTCTTCTGGAACAGTTCCGAGGTTCTTAACTGTTGTTGTGATTTCTGCTTTTTCTCCCAGAATGATTGGAAGCGGAAATGTTAGTACTCCATGTGAGGCGCGGAAACTTAGTGTTTCAATGGTTAGATCGTATATCAAATCTTCTGTGATATGCACTGGTTTTGAAGTAATGGTGTTGTCAGTTTCGTCGTCGTATGGGACTCCTGTTACATTGACTTGCACCTTGTAGTATGCTTCTGGGTTTGGCAGTGTTGTGGTGTTCCAAGCGAAGGAGTGCGGCACTTCAGAGCCTGGAAGACCGCTTGGAGCGATAGTCATGTTGTATGGGTTGCCGTCCACGGTGGTTGTGTTGATTAGTGCCCAGTCTGTGGATGAAATGTTGCAATAAGCTGTCAGGGTAAAGTTCTCCGGAACAATTCCGTAGTTCTTGATTGTGACATTAACGTAGATGGTTGTGTTAATAAGAGTATGATATGTCGAGAGTGAAATCCTAGTTAGTCCTATGTTTCTAAATTGGACGACGGTGAGGGGAGGGTCAGCTATCGTTTTGCTGCTGTTTATGCCAGTGTTGTCCTCGACGATGAGCGAAACGTAGTAGATTTCTTTGTCTTTTGTATGGTTGAAGTTGTGGTTGATCACAGGGTTAGGTGTTGCTGCCGTGTTTCCGTCGTCAAAGTCCCAGAAGTAATTTACAATGGGGCCTTCTGGGTCGGAGCTTTCAGAGGCGTTGAAGGTCACTGGTTCGTTAACGACGCCCACGGTGGGCGACCAGCTGAAACGGGCGGTTGGAGTTCCAGCAGACTCGAAATAGCCATCGTATCTTTCGTGGTTAATTGGATTTCCGGGCTTGTCGGAAAGTTCCTTTAAGGAGAGATTAGTGAATTCCAAGGCACAACCGCCACTTTTGATCACTTTGAATGTCATGTTGAATGCTGTTCCTGTGCCGTCGAACACTGGTGCTGGCTCCATAGACGCGTATGCTAGCCAATACATGGTTCCTTCCTCTGTGCCTGGCATGCTAGCTGTCGTGTCGACTTTGTCCATAACTAATATTCCTTCATGTAGGATGCCGCCGGGGAAGTCTTCCACTGGAACCATCGCCGTGTGGTTTACGTATTCTAGAATTGCGGGGTCCCATGCAAATTGGATGTCAACAGCGTAAAGATCCGTAACATTTGCAACAATGATGTTGATGGTAAAGTAGTCGTTAATTTGTCCAGTGTTGCTTTCTGGGCTGACGTATAGCACAGGAAGACCATCAGACAACGGTTGTAGGCTTGTTTGATCAGTGGATGCGTTTTGGGAAAACGCTAGTTTGGGTGTGGTCAGGATGCTTGATGTTAAGAAGAGAACTATTGCAATGCAGATTTTAAGTGTTTTCTGTGAATTCAACTTCATCACCGATATTTGGTTACTACTGTTTAGTTTACTGATTTAAGTTTTAGTTTTTAAGGCTATCTCTTTTTTACTTGAGGATTAACTTATGTGTGTAAGTGCGTCTTGAGTAGTTAGGCTATTGTGGGCTTAGAAAGGTGATTGTTTTAGTTTTTAGGCTTTGCAGAAATGAAACAGCTTGTATTGCATGCAAAAGAAAGGGGAAGTCTTACTGTTTGTTTCTTTATTTGGAATTGTGTGGTGTGTGAGGCTTAATGTTGGAAGTCTTGAATTTGTTAACTTGGCGTGTAATGGGTCTTTTTTGACCTCGTTGTAAGCAACTAGAACATTTCTCCAGAAACCTTTTTAATCTATGAAGTCTTTTTTCTTTATTGCTGAAAGAGAAAGGAGAAAGTACAATATGAACATTAAAGTAAAGAGACTAGTAGCTATACTTTTTGCTGCAATGCTTACCTTTAGCGCCTTAGCGATTGCGATACCGATGGCATACTCGCAAGTCGACCCATCAGTTTCAATCGAGCCTTCATATCTAGAGTTTGGACCTGCGCCTTGTGTAGGTACAGTGTTCACCATTGAATGCTGGATTAGAAACATTAACGACCCGATGCTTTACGGTCTTGACATACAAATCTCATGGGATCCTTACTATCTGGAATATCTAGACCACACAGCAACTATTCCAGTAGAAGATTTCCCCGGCGGCGTGCTACACAAACCAGGAATGTTCGTTACGGATAACGTAGATCCAATAGCGGGCACTTATGCGGTTGCATACGCGTGTATGGATCCAGCACTCGAATGGAGCGGCGATGGCACAGTCTTCAACATGACGTTCAGGATAAAATATCAACCATCAGTTCCTGAACCAGATGCTAACATCGATATAGCCTTTACATACACTGGCCTGTCTGACAAACCTGGTGATCCCCTTCCAACATGGGATGAATTCCCAGGACTCGTGGTGATCAAAACCAAGCCTTTCGAGTATCCGAATCTGCCCTACCTTAAGGTAGATCCGCCTGAAGTTTCAGGTTTGCCGATGGGCACCACTTTCGA
The DNA here is from genome assembly GCA_029882535.1 of Candidatus Bathyarchaeota archaeon. Taxonomy (NCBI): domain Archaea; kingdom Thermoproteati; phylum Candidatus Bathyarchaeota; species Candidatus Bathyarchaeota archaeon. The sequence goes on along the minus strand of JAOUKM010000008.1, from coordinate 50,999 downwards.
AGTAAGCGTGTACATTATGGGAATCAACACGACCGACGATACAGAACACGATCTTGATCCGTTCTGGGATGTCGCTGGCTTTGACATAGTTATGAACTTTAAGCGTGCTAATCCTCCGCAGTTGCTTTTGGAAGCAGTTGATGTAGATATCGACCCTGACGGAGACTTTGGCAGTTTCTTCTATAGTTCGCCCCCAGTACTTGAGGTTGAAAAGTCAATCGACAACGTTGCTGGAACAGTGCATGTTGTCTTCCTTGGAGTTCCAGACGAAGTCTTAGGGCATGATGCGCCTTATGGTGTCTTCCGTGTGTTCAGTGTGACATTCAATGCACTTTACGAGTCAGACACGTACCCGCCACCGGCAGTTGAGCTAAAATTGAAGAATCCTCTCACCTTCACACATCGGGCAATGATTGACGCTGATTCAGGGCTAATCGACCTTGGTAGTCCTGTAAGCGAGCTGTGGACTATGGTTAACCCTGATGATTATGGTACAAATGTTGAGCTGACTTCTTGGGTAGACGTCGATGTTGATTATGAGCTAAGCGCAGGAGACAAAATTAGGCTAGACTATACAACTAGCGATTTCTGGCACGAATACGTGGTGGACGACCTTGCTGGCACCTTGAAGTTGACGCAGCTACCCTTCCAGCTCTCTCAGGAATTCACTGTTGTGGACGGTATACCTAGTGTATGGGACCCACCAGTCGTAGCTGACACGGGTACATACAACGACAAAGACGGCAACCCGTACTGGACAGGCAACATTTCAGTGGGCTTTGAAGTATCTTCTGTGAACTCTATCTATGTGACCCCGCCATTCAGCGCACCCTACTACTTGGTTGAAGGAACGGACTTCATCGTACACGCTGGCACTACCAATATAGAACTGCTTACACCTCTCGACGAGCAAGTAATCAACGAATACTACATTGCAGGCGTCACCGGAATGCCACCAGGATGGCCAGCCATTGCGCATATGGCAAGCGGATTCCAAAGCATCTGGGTAGACTTCGGCAACGGAACCGCGCGATGGGCGCGAAACCTTGGATTCGAAACAGGACCACCAAACGAGTACTGGTATGAGGGAGACTGGCCAAACGAAATTGAAGGCTGGTGGGCACTAGACTGGGGTTACCCAAGCCCAGAAGCATGGCCTGTAGGCACCGAATACTGGATAAACTACACCGTACCCGCAGAGATCGTAATCGACTATAACGCTGTACCCAACCCAACACCTTACGTTTTTGAGTATGACGGCACATACACAGACTTCCTAGCCTTAGGCGACCTAACCAACACCAACTGGAGCGAAGTTTACGAGTGGCCCTTCAGAACCCACAACTGCGTAGGCTGGTCAGACGAAGACACTAGCGGCGACCTTACGGTTGGCGACATCATCACAACTGCAGACAACTTCGGCATAACAGCACCATACCTAGTAGACCATGTGGGCACTGACGTCATAGTAGACCAAATAGGCGTGATATGTGACACGAACCCCGACGACCCGTTCTACGGAATTATACCGATAGTCGGCATCGCAGGGTTCCCACATCCTGAAAGAGGATGGTGTCCATGGCACTACAGCGACTCTGCAGTACCCCTCCCACACGTAGTAAAAGACGGAGTCTTCGAATCGTTCTTCAAGCCTCCAGGAGCATGGATTGACATCTTTACAGACTACCCAGCCCCATACGGAGGACAAGGTCCAAATGTGCCAAGCGACATGTACTGGCCGCAGAAAGGCTTCTACCTCTACGCCTACGTAACATACAACTTCTGGCCAGAGCAGAACAAGGACGTTGCCTTCGAAATAAAAGATCCACAACACAACGTTTGGGCTATAGAATACGCCAGAACAAACTCAACAGGCTACGCATGGGTATTCATAAGGCTACCTTGGCCATGTGACAACCCAGAATCCTACTTCGGAGAATGGACTATCGTCGGAACAGTTGACGTCGCTTGCCTCGTAGTTGAAGACATAATGCCCTTCAAGTACGACTACCTCGTAAACCTATGGGACGTTACAACTGACAAAGACACGTACGCTCACTGCGAAGACATTAAAGTAACAGTAGACTTCGGAAGTTACGCAATGCAGTACTACAACGTGTTAATAACCGTCACAATTGTAGACGAGACTGGAGTTCCATTCGCCTTCGCTTACGTTTGGGTTGTAATCGGAGGAGCAGAATACTGCACCTACAACAACGACCAAGTCATCCTCACTGTACACGTGGAGAAATTCGCTCGCGCTGGCGTAGCTAAGATACTCGTTGGAGCTCTAAGCGACTTCCCGCAAGAAGGCGGTTGTGCGCTTTGCGCACTGTTCGAACCTATACCAGAAGTCGGCATACTAGCTGAATGGGCGCCTTAAAAAGGCCCAACCAAATACTGACTCTCTCCCCCCTTTTTTATTTCACCGCAAAGACACATGAACATCAATTCCAGAATGCTAATAAACCTCTCTGACCCTTAATAAAAGGGAGAAAGATGAAACTCACTGTAATGAAAAGCTTAAGCGTGATCTTCCTTTTAACGTTAATAACCCTAGCGTGGTTCACGAAATTAGGCATCTCACCATTTGAACCCTTAGAAGCCACAGTCACAACCGACAAATCATCATATCGATACAGACAAGCTGTCAACGTTTACGGAAACGTGACGTACGAAGGACAACAGGTTGAAGAAGGCTTAGTTGCGATACAAGTGGAAGATTCTATGAGTCAAACAATCGTGCTCAGAACTGTACCATCTAACACAACCCCGTCAATGCCTTTGACAATTGAAACCGTTTCAATCATACCATGCAATGCGAGCGGCCACCCTAAAGACAACTTCGCCAGAAACGCCAGGGCTTACTTCAAAGCAACCGTAAGAAACAACGTTCCACTTGATGAATCCGTCTTAGTAGTAGTCAACATTTTTGACATTGACCTCACTCCGATTGGTATGGCATGGGTGAAACTTACCATTCCCGGCAATCAAGAAATTTTCTTCATGCCAAGCATGTGGATCGAAGATTGGGTATCCACTGGAACTGCGTTGGCAACTGCGAACGCTTATGAAGACTGGCCCAAAAACAATGGCTATCCATACTGCCCAGAGAAAACAGCAAACTTTGCCATAGAAGAGCATGCAAGTCAAAGCCCGCCTCCCACCCAAAGTACTGGAAACTACGAACTAACATTCCGAATACCGCCACATGAAGCTCCATACTCAGACACGCATTTCGTTTATGTCGGAGCCTTTAGCCAAGGCTGGAAAGCTCTCCAAAACACCACATTCTCAGTTGAATACCAAGTTCCAGAGGACTTCGATCTAAACCACATCATAGAAATCTACGATGTAGTCAAAGTAACAGGTATCTATGGAGCAAAAAGCAGCGGTCCAAAATGGAACCCAGAAATAGACTTATACCCTGACGGACAAATAGGCATCTACGACTTAGTCAGAGTAACAGGTATCTACGGATCAACGTACTAATTTTGGTGACTACTTCCCTTTGCCATCCTACATAAAACGTGGAAGAAGATTCCAGAATCTTTAAATCGTGTTAGACAACTTCTATAGACTAGAGAGAGAGGAGAATATGTTAAAAACAAAAAGAATATACGGTATACTTCTCGCCGTACTAATACTAACCGTAACTTCTGCGCTTAACATTGACAGCTCATTCTCACAAGAAACACCCCTAGTCTATGTGGACCCCCCATCTATCACAGGCTTATCCATCTCAGAAACCTTCACCATAGACGTCATAATCGCCAATATCACCAACTTCTACGGAATAGACCTCCAATTCGGATGGGACCCCGCAATTCTAGAATACGTAAGCCACACAATGACAATCCCAGCTGACGACTACCCAAGCGGTATCCTATGGGAACCAGGAATAAAAATAAAGGACGAAGTAAACGCAACTGCAGGAACATACTGGGTCGCATACGCGTCTATGGACCCAGCACCAGTGTTCGACGGCACGGGCAAAGTCTTCAACATGACATTCAAAGTAATCGGAATAGGCACATGCCTCCTAGAAGCGTACCTAACTTACCTTTCCGACAAGCCCGGAGATCCAATTAACCACAATAAACAGAACGGGTACTTCAGCAATTACGCTCCATCAGAGGCTAGAATATACGTCAACCCAGAAAAAATCGTTGACTCAACGCTAGAACCCTGCAAAAACTTCACCATCGATATAAACCTTGAAGAAATCGTAGAACTAGAAAGCTTCGAATTCCAGCTGAGCTACAACACCACAATACTAGACACAGTCAATGTCACTGTAAACCCACCATTCTCACCTCCAACCGAAATACAAATAACAGAACCCGAAGGGCAAATCCGAGTTGCCGCAACCGCATCAACCCCCGTCAGCGGCAGCCTAATAATATCATCAATCACTTTCCACGTAACGGAAGTCGGCGGAACCATACTCAACCTGCACAACATTACCCTCATAGACACGTGGAATGGAACAGTTCCATACGAAGACCCAGGAGACGGATACTTCAACAACATCTTAGTAACAAAGCTATATGTCGACCCCCCGACAATCATTGATCCAACTCTAAAACCAGGCGACCAATTCCACATCGATATAAAAGTGGAGAACGCTATTGACTTCTACGGTTATGACCTCAGCTTAGCCTACGACACCGACATCATAACTTGCCTAGGAGCAATTACCATTCCACCAGACAATGATACAAACTTCATCTTAAAGATGTCTATAAATGATGAGGCTGGGAATATATGGATCAATGTTACATATCATTCTCCGGCAACTCCGAAAACCATTCTTATTCCAACCACGATTGCAACAATCTATTTCCAAGTTCAAACTTATGGAAGCACAGAACTTGACTTACACAACACAAAAATCATTAATCAATATGGCGGAGCGATGTCACATGAAGTTGGAGATGGCTTCTTCTGCACACTCATAAGAGATGTGGCAATAGTCGACGTTAGAACATCACGCAACGCAACATACCCTGGTCGTCTAGTAAACGTCACAGTAGTCGCCGCAAACTTAGGAGATATGATAGAAACCTTTAACGTGACAGCATACTATGACAGCAACGAGATTGGAACACAGACTGTTTTTAATCTGGCACCACATCGGAACACAACATTGACCTTCACTTGGAACACAACTGGCCTACAACCCTGCAATAACTACACAATAAAAGCGGAAGCTTGGCAAGTGCCATACGAGATCAACATCGAAAACAACATTTACACCGATGGCTTCGTTAAAATCAAGATGATAGGCGACGTAAATGGCGACGGAATAATTGACATCTACGATCTTACCGCAGCCTGTGGAGCTTACGGGTCTCGAGAAGGAGATCCCAACTGGAATCCAGAAGTAGATTTGGCGCCTATATGGGGCATCATCGAGATATATGACCTTGTAACAATCGCGTCGCGCTACGGACAAACCTGCCCCTAACAGCTAGCAGTCATCAAAAACTCACTTTCCTTTTTTTAAAAAAATACTTTTTTTCTTAGAATACATCTCAGTCAAGTGTGCATACTAATCGCAACATAGCAAAATTCAAATACACATCTATAAATACTTAAAAGCTACGGTGACTAAGATTTGAGAAAGAATTCATGTCAATTGATTAGCAGAAGAACTTCGCAAACCATGCTGATTTTAATCACACTTGTAACAGCCACTATCATTACGTTACTGGCGCAGGCCCCGTCCACTTATGCAGCAGATTCAGCTATCAGAGTAGTTCCTGCCACTCTAGAGTTTGGCCCCGCAAATGCTACAGGCCAAGAATTCACTATCGACGTAAACATTGAAAACGTCACAAATTTTTATGGTCTCGACCTCCAATTCGCATGGGACACTGAGTACCTAGCGTATGTAAGCCACACGATGACAATCCCAGCTGACGACTACCCAGACGGTGTACTATGGGAACCTGGAATAAGTGTTAAAGATGACGTTGACGAAGTAGCGGGCACTTATTGGGTTTCATACGCCAGTATGGATCCAGCGCCATCATTCGACGGCACGGGCAAAGCCTTCAACATGACATTCATGATAATAAAACATCCATGGGAGCTTTATGAACCAGATGCTGTTATGGATTTTAGGTTTACATACACCGCTTTGTCAGATAAACCCGGCGATCCTCTCCCAGGAGGATGGGATGTTTACGATGGAACTGTCATTTTACATAAAATACCCTACGTGTATCCACCGAAACCTATGCTGAAAATCATGCCCGAAACTGCCCAGCCACCGACAGGCACCCAATTCACCTCAGACGTATACGTAATGGCAGAAGACGAAACAGATTTAGACCCATTCTGGGATGTCGGAGGCTTTGACGTATGGATGCACTTCAGCCGTTCAGCTGCTCCTTACATAATCATGGAAGCCATTGACGTCACCATCGACCCAGATGGAACCTTCACAGCATTTTGGCCAGGCGGCATAATCAAACTTGTCGAAGACTTCGATAACACCGCAGGAACAGTGCATGTTGCCTTTCTAGGAATACCAGACATAGATACAAGCAACCACACACCACCTGAAGGCACTTTCCGCATATTCACTGTGACGTTCAACGCAACCTATGCAGGCCCCCCCGATCTCTCTGTAGACATAACTTTGAAGAATCCAACGTTGTTCATACATCAAGCAACACCTGATGCTGATTCAGGGTTGATTGACCTCGCGAGTCCTGTAGGCGAGCTTTGGACTATGGTTAACCCCGATGACTATGGCACAAATGTTGAGCTGACCCGTTGGGTAGACGCCGATTTTGATGGAGAGCTAAGCGCAGGAGACAAAATCATGCTAAACGATACAACCAGCGATTTCTGGCACGAATACGTGGTGAACGACCTTGCCGGCACCTTGGAAATGACGCAACAACCCTTCCAGCTCACTCAGGAATTCACTGTCGTGGACGGTATACCTGATGTATGGGATAAGCCAGTGGTAGCTGACACGGGTACATACAACGACAAAGACGGCAACCCGTACTGGACAGGCAACTTCTCATTGAGCTACGATGTATCTTCTGTGAACTCTATCCATGTGACCCCGCCATTCAGCGCACCCTACGACTTGGTTGAAGGAACGGACTTCATCGTGCATACGGGCACTCCCAATGTAGAACTGCTTACACCTCTCGACGAGCAAGTAATCAACGAATACTACATTGCAGGCATCAACGGAACACCAGCAGGATGGCCAGGCATTGAGCATATGGCAAGCGGATTCCAAAGCATCTGGGTAGACTTCAACAATGGAACCTCGCGATGGGCGCGAAACCTGGGATTCGAAACAGGACCACCAAACGAGTACTGGTATGAGGGAGACTGGCCAAACGAAATCGAAGGCTGGTGGGCACTAGACTTCGGTGCCAACATCACAGAAAACCCAGAAGCATGGCCTGTAGGCACTCAATACTGGATAAACTACACTGTACCCGCAGATATCCTAGTCGACTATAACGCTGTACCCGACCCAACACCTTACATTGTGGAGTATGACGGCACATACACAGACTTCCTAGCCTTAAGCGACCCAACTAACACCAACTGGACCGAGACTTACGCATGGCCCTTCAGAACCCACAACTGCGTAGGCTGGTCAGACGAAGACACTAGCGGCGACCTCACGGTTGGCGACATCATTACACTTGAAGACAACACACGGAACAGCATAACAGCACCATACATCATAGACAAAATAGCCACTGACATCATAGTCGATCAAATCGGGTGCATATGCAGCGTTGATCCAAATGACCCGTTCTACTGCAACGAGATTATAGTCGGCGTCGCAGGATTCCCACATCAAGACAGGGCACTCTGCCCATGGCACTACAGCGACTCCGCAATACCTCTTCCACACGACGTGGAAAATGCACAAGTGACTATACCAGAATTTCCAGGATCTTCCGCTCTAGTGTTGTCTCTCATAGCAGCTACAATTGCCGTTGCATTAGCCAAAAAGAAGTCGACAAAGACCAAAAATGTTCCACTCAGCATCTAAAAATGCAACCTCACCCCCACTTTTTTTGAAAAGAAGAAAAATCAGCCTTTCCAAGCTACCAAGAAGCTAGAATTCGCGTATCCAACTTCTAAGAAAAGAACCAATCACCACAGCTAACAAACAAGGTGCTAGTACGTTTGGAAACACAATTCTAAAGACGTTCAATATTCCAAAATGAACCGCCCATTCCCAACCCCATTCAAACTGCCAGTACACATTCATACCAAGACCATACCAAATATAAAACGATATAACAATAGTCCCGCCAATAAACGACGAAGCAAGTGACACCACAGAACTATAGAACAAGGCTTCAACACTAGATATAAACATAGGGACCACTAGGCTTACCACAAAAAGAATCAGTATTTCCAACAATCCAGCACTAGGAGCATCATACAAAGTATAAGCTATTTTCTGAGGCCCAAGCCTTGCACTCGTTACATATTTAAGCAAAAAAATCTCGCTTATGACACAAGCTATCACTAAACTCCATGCCACCACTATGAAAATATCCCTTCTGTTTCGAGAAACCCAAGCACCAAGATCTTCGAAGTTTATCATCCAATCACAATCTAAATTATAGATTTTCCATTTTATAATTAAGCTTTTACTAACACAAGCTTGCATTCTCCCAGCAAAAAAGCAATCTGCGGCAAATGTTGTTAATACTGCCCATTTTTCTTAACACAGTTGCTACTACAAAGAGCTGAACTAGAGGCTTTTTTGTGATTAAACAAGAAAGCATATTTACCAGTGTTTTTATCATATTGTCTTCTAAACAGGAAGTATAATTGGAGGAAAAATCTTGTCATCATATGCAGGACGAATATTACGCGTTGATCTCTCAACTGGAAAAGTCGAAACAGAACCATTGAAAGAGGAAATGGCTAAGAAGTACATTGGAGGCATAGGGCTCGGCATTCGCCTGCTCATGGATAACTCAAAGCCAGGTACTGATCCTTTCAGCCCTGACAACCCTTTGATCTTTGTAACAGGCCCTCTCAGCGGCACTATGGGACCTACTGCAGGAAACGGATATGCAGTGGTTTCGAAATCACCTGCAACTGGAGGAATAGCTGAGTCTAAGGCTCACGGCTTCTTTGGACCTGAACTGAAACGAGCGGGCTATGACGCAGTTATCTTTACAGGAAAATCTGAAAAACTTGTGTATGCATGGATTGACGATGACTCGGTTCATCTGCTGGATGCCCAGCACCTGAAAGGAAAGTCACCATATGAAACGGATGTAGATATCAAAGAAGAATTAGGTGACTATTACATTCGTGTCTCAGCAATCGGCGAAGCTGGAGAAAAACTCGTTCGTTTCGCGTCAATCATAAACGACGAGTTCAGAGCCATCGGAAGAACTGGCATGGGCGCTGTAATGGGTTCTAAAAACCTGAAAGCTGTGGCTGTTCGCGGAACAAAAGATGTGAACGTAGCAGACCTTGAAGGATTCAAAGAATTCATAAAGATGATACATGAACACATGAAAGGCCCTGCAACGAGAAAATACAGAACCCTTGGAACCCCCGAAAACGTTCTTGTTTTAAACGCTCTTGCAGCCTTACCAACGCGTAACTTCACTCAAGCCACCTTTGAAGGAGCAGAAAAAGTTAGCGGAGAATACTTGAACGAGCATTACGTAAAGAAAATAATCGGGTGCGCAACATGTGCCATGCGTTGCGACCATGTAGCGGTTGTACCTGAAGGCCCGTACAAAGGATCAACTTCAAGAATGGAATTCGAATGTCTATGGGCGCTTGGACCAAACTGCGGTGTCGATCGGTTGGACGCAATTGTTGAAGCAATGCGCCTATGCAACCATTATGGTGTAGACGGCATCTCTACAGGAGTTATCGTCAGTTTTGCCATGGATTTGTACAAGAATGGAATTCTCACAAAAGAAAATACTGACAACTTAGACCTTCGCTTTGGAAATCATGAAGCCTTGATAGAAATGGTGAAGAAGATCGGTTCTCGGGATGGCTGGTTGGGTGATGTGCTAGCAGAGGGAACCAAGAGAGCAGCTGAAAAAATCGGCAAAGGCGCTGAAAAATACGCTTGTCACATTAAAGGTTTGGAGCTACCAGGCTATGACATAAGAGGTTTGAAGACAGCAGCCATAGGATTTGCGGTTTCTTTCCGAGGAGCTTGCCACCTTCGATCTGGTGCCTACTCACCTGACGTCAAGGGTAAGGTAAATCGCTTCGTCATTGAGAAAGGAAGGGGAAAAATAGTTATGGACAACGAAGACGTGTACAACGTCATTGACTCGCTTATATTATGCAAATTCTCGAGAGGCACATATTATGACGGCCTTGAAGACATGGCTAAGTACTATACTCTAGCAACTGGTATTAAAATAACCGTTAAAGAATTGAGAAAAGCTGGCGAAAGAATAAACAATCTAGCAAGGCTTTTCAACGTCCGAGAAGGCATGGGAACAAGGGAATACGATGCCTTGCCACCAAAAATAATGACTGTACCCATACCTGACGAGGGAGTTGCGAAGGGAAGCGTCGTTAACAAAGAAGAATTTGAGCTGGGATTAGATGACTATTACGAAACACGCGGATGGACAAAAGAAGGCATTCCCACAATCAAGAAACTCAACGAACTGAACTTAGGTGAGTTTGCTTACATAGTGAAAGGAAGAGGAGAGAAATAACTTGCCAAAGCTTCACGAAAGGAAATTTGTCTCAGCAGACCCAGAAAAATGCATCGGCTGCTGTGTCTGCGAGTACACGTGTTCCATGGTTAAAGAAAAAACTTTCAACCCGACAAAGTCGCGAATACGTGCCATAAGGCTTGGCCCCCTTGTAAACTTGGCAGTAGCATGCAGACTTTGCGAAGACCCACCATGTGTTGCTGCTTGTCCAAGAGACGCATTATCCCAAGAAGAAAACACGGGAATAATTGTGGTTGACGAAGAAAAATGCAATGGATGTGGATGGTGCATCGAAGCTTGCGATTACGGTGCAATCATGCTGCATCCTGAGAAAAAAGTGGTCTATGTGTGCGATACATGCAAGGAACTGGGCAAACCCCAATGCGTTGAATGGTGCCCAGAGGAAGCCTTGGACTTTGTGACGGCAGACGTTCTTGCTCAAAAAGCTAGGCGAACTGCAGTAGAAAAGTTGTTCCATGAGGCTGTAGAAAAAGCTTCTGAATAGCAATAAATACGGTAACTTAAGAGATCCCTTACGATGAAAGCAGAGGAAAAAGAAATCGTTAAAAAGTTCTTGTCTGTCAACCCTGAAAAATGTGTTGGATGTAGCATATGCGAGTTTGCTTGCTCATTAGAAAAAGAAGGGACACTTAATCCTATCAAGTCTCGAATTCGCATTATTCGAGGCCCTCCTTTCATACATCTAGCAGTTACCTGTAAACAATGCGAAGACCCACCGTGCATAAGAGCTTGTCCTAAGGATGCATTATTTCAATCTAAGGAAACTGGAGCCATACTTGTTGACGACGAGAAATGTGATGGCTGCAAGTGGTGTTTAGAAGCGTGCGAGTATGGTGCAATAAGATATGATAGCGACGCCGACACTGTTGTTATATGCGATCTCTGCGATGGAAATCCCAAATGTAAAGAGATGTGTCCTGAAGAAGCAATAGATTTTGTCGCTGAAGAGTCTGATATTGTGAAGGCTTGGGTTGCAGCTTCAAAGAAGTGGATTGATGCTTCAGAAAAACTCGTCACGATGGCTAAAGGCGAAGGAGTAACTGACTTTCTAGCAGATAGTAAGGAGATTATGGAACGTATTGATGAGAAATATAGAGAGCTTTTCGCTAGGAAAAAGTGACCCCAGCTTCCTTTTTGTCGTAGCTAGCGTCTTTTTCCAATTTTTAGATTATTTGTAAACTTTTAATCCACGAGACTTCAACGGCTCAATTATTCCAGGTCTGCTTAATATTTTCAGCAATGCATAGCCAATAACTGCTGTAGCTATCAAACTGCTTATAGTAATGCTTACCATCATAGACATCCACGTCGGCAAGCTTAAACCTAAAATGTCTGGGGAATCAAAGAACCACCAAAGATAACCACCACCTACAATAACACCGATTGGGAAAGCAGCAACTATGCATGCTGGTAACTGGCGTCTTCTAAGTAGCAGAACTAGACTCGCCGCGATTAGATTAGCAATTGGTCCAAGCACTACATCAACCGGATCAATGAAAGCATAGACGTTTGTTAAAACACCTCCAACAGTCACTCCAGCCACAACAGGCCACCCAAGCAATGCCGCAAGAGGAATTAGACAATCTGCAACACGCAACTGGACAGGCCCAGAAATTGCCGGGTTACCAACAGTGGCAGTTTGAACCAAGTTGATAACAACGTATAAGCTGACAAAAACAGCCGTCAAAGCAAGGTCTTTCGTACCCATTCTCAAGTTTTCACCTCCACTACTCCGGGATTTTTATGGCGGAACGGATGGGAGGCACCCACTCACCCGCCAATGCATGCCTAATCAACAATTTAGGGTTATAAAAGTAACGTTGACAGCATTATTCTATTTTTCTTGTAATCCTGCGAATTTCAAAAGAAGAAGGTTGTAGGGCATCTTTTACAGCTTGCCATCCCATTTCAGGGTCTATTTCTTCGCTGCATATGAAAATGTCTAAAGCAGCATATTTGTGCTCTGGCCACGTGTGAATTGATATGTGCGTCTCAGCAAGTATGATGATGACAGTTGTACCCTCCGGCGAAAACTTGTGAGATGTTGTTTTTATTATCTTGCTTCCCATCTCTTGAGCTGCAATCTCTAAGACATAAATTAAGAATTCAACATTATCAAGGTCGGCCTTGCACCCGTAAAGGTCTACTAACAGTTCTCTGATTTGCTTCAACTTTTTCACTTCTCTTCATTTTTCAGCCTTATTCTCATCGTAGAGTGTTCTCTTTCGAAGCCAACCTCTTCAAAGAACGAGGCAGCATCATGGTTAGTAGCGGATACTATAAGATCTATTCTTTGGATTCCCTTGTTAAAGAAGTAATGTTTTGCCGCTTCCATAAGTTTTCTTCCGAATCCTTGATGACGATGCTCGGGTTTTACAATGATAGCCTTGATATAGCCGAATTTTTCGTTTGTGTTTCTGTCTTCTTCGGTTCTCAGCCACAGCCAACCGACAATATCATTGTCTAAAAGCGCAACTTTAAGCCTATTAGGCTCTCTTTTTGATGCTTTTTCCAACTTCTGCCTATGATACTCCTCATCCAAAATCGGTGCCTCTGGAAAAGATTTCCTTGCAATTTCTCTTTCGAACTCAAGTATTGCGGGAAAGTCAGTCCATTTAAAATTTCGCAACGTCAATCTTTCAGCCAAGGTATCCTTTATTTTTTGCTTCTTTATCAGCTTGAAGCCTTTCGTTTTTCCACACTTAGGACATCCTCTTGCTTTCAGTTCTTCAACTGTTCTAAATGTTCCAGTTGCACCCACTTTTACTTGTTCACCGCATCGACATTGATATGTTCGTATAGTTTGGGTAATTTCACCAGTATAGAGCTTATTACCGAAAGCTCCTGTTACTAACGGTTTTGTTTTTTCAGTAGTTTTAAGTTGTGATAGAAAAGTTGTGTTGGCAAACATCTCCGCGCCTTCATAAATGTTAAATCTAGGAATCTGTTCAACAATTGCAAGCCCCATAGCAATCAGAGTTTTCTGTATCGTCAACATCTTTTTAGGAGATTGATGAGAAAAAGCCAAGTATATGCTTGCGCCTTTTCGCCGTTTAAGGGCTGTTATGCCTCGAGAAACAAACAGGGTTAGACCAGCAACTGTGTAAGGTGGGTCGGTGAAGACAACATCGTATCTATGCTGTAGATTTTGGAGAAACGGTTTCCTAAGATCGCATTCAACACAGTCTACGTGGAGGTTTTCCTTTTTAGAAATTAGTTGAATAGCCTCAAGTATTCTTGGGTCTACATCTACAACTGTTATTTCTTTTGCAGCTCTTAGCAATCCAACTGCGATTGATGTAAAGTCGTCGTCGCCTAAAAATATGATTCTTTCCCCTTCAACGTCGCCATTTTCCAGCATGAAGAGGGCTCTTAGAAAAGCTGTTTCGGGTGTTCCGTGGGTTTGATCCAGCCATGGCAATGGTTTTGGTCGTGTGCTCAAGTGTTTTCTGAGTTTTTCTAAAACAGGTGTGAATTCGTCTGGAACTTGGATGCTTCTACCTTGACAAGTTGGGCATGTGAATCTTTGTGGATAAACTAACCCCAGTTGATTTTTGACGAATTTCTCTCCTTTTTCTGTTAAAAAAGCGCCTCCGTTTCTGGCTAGCAAACCTTCATTTTCTAGCTCTCTTCTGACAGCTGCGGTGACTGGCACGGGGAGATGAGTGAGGTAGGCAAGTTCCTTTGTGCTTATTTTCTGCCTTCTGAAAACTTCGCGGAGTATTTTTCTAACGCCTTCTTCGCCTTCCTCCAACTCTGCTTTTTCAGATACAATTTTCAACAAACTAGACTTTTCTTGATACCTTTCTGGCTGCATAATACTTGTCTCAACTTTGCGCTTATATTCCGCCCATCAATGGAATGGGGGGATATTTAGTCTTTACGTTACTTATGTTTCATTTTGTTTGTTGTATTTGTGTTGTGCGTTTCTACAGTAATGTTTATTAGGAATCAGTATCTGAAGTATCACTAGACGCTATGAAGTTGGGTGCTTTGAAGTCCGAGGGCTTGGTTTGTCCTTATTCTAAGTGTGGGCGGTCGTTTAGGCAGCCTGTGTTGGTTACGGATTGTTCTAAGCTTCCTCGGGAGACGCATTATGCTTGTCCGCATTGTTTGTTGCGGTTGGAGTTGTCTATGGAGGGTGGTGGCTTGGGGCGTGTGCATGTGGAGGCTGAGGATGATGATTTGTTGTTGTCGCGGTTGGAGGTGGGGAATAAGGGATTAGGGGAGGCTGTTTCGAGTCATCGGGCTTCTAGGCCTTCTAAGAGTTGTAGGCATTTTTTGGGGTATTTGCGGGGTTTGCCTGAGGGTGCTGGAATTCCTGATGTGTGTGCGGTTTGTCCGAATATTATGCAGTGTTATGTTAAGCGTGAGTAGTTGTTTTGCGTTTTCTCTACACAGAGACTAGACCATCCTCATAGGAACTAAACATATGTATGCTTGAAGAGATAGGCAAAGAGCCATCAAAATCGCATAGTTTTCATTATTTTCGTAAAAGTTTCGCCGTTAAGTCATATGGCATGGAAAAGTTTATAGAATTTGTGTTGTAAATAATTAGTTAGTGATTTTATGGAGTCTGAGAAGCCTCACAGGAGTTTAAGGTTTAAAGCATTCATCGTTGTTGTGGTGTTTATCATATTTGCAGGTGTCTTCTGGTTCTATATCCTCCCCATCCTGATTTCTTACGAGAGTCTAAGGCTTTCAGGGGTTGAAGGTTGGACTGTTAACTCTGAGGGAGAGATTAGGCAGACTACATTTGTTTTATGGAACAATGGAACACAAGACGTCACTATAAGAAGGGTGTGGGTGAACGGTACGTTGCTGGATTCTGACGAGTGGGGAAGCTATTGGGGGGGGTCCAATTGAGCCAACATATACTCGAGATCTCTACGTTGCTCCCGAGGAAACAGTGTTTATCAGCAATGCAACCTACAGCTTTACAATAGGCACATCAAGCGGCAACCATTTCCCCTTCTTACTCAAAATCGAAGAGGAAATGGTAAAACAGGAGAACTTGACGATTATAGATTACTACTTCAGTAGCGGCATATTGGTTGGTTATCAGTCTTGGGATATTAGAGCTGGGAACTTTGGAGATATACCAATCATCGTTAGGAGGACGACAGTTTTCAACGACGTTGACGACAAATACTGGAAGTTTGAAAAGAAACAATGGTTTTTCCCTAATGAGATCCAAGCGCTGGAACTAAATTTTTCCTGGGGCTATGGAGTAACCTACTACGCAACAATCGAAACAGCGGCAGGCAACGAATACTATGTCATAGAAACAGCAGAATAACATATCAAATAAATCACATTTGCAATTTGCTCAATTCTAGAAAACATTTATGGCACTATGGGATTTGATGATTGCCCGCGTGTTGGTTTACTTACTTAGCCATGTCGCGTTCTTTTTCAACTTCACTTCTGTTTCTTTCTTGTCTTCGTTTCCTTTCGACCTCTTCTTCTTCATCGCCCAGTCCGCCAGATGTGATATTCCCAACTTGTCCTGAAATCACGGCTTTTATTAGCATTTTCAATAGCTTTGCCCAACGTCCACGCTTTGTCTCCTTTTCATGCTCCTGCATTCACGCACGCTCCTAATTAGTAATATAAAACAGTGCAAAAATTAAACCTTTTTCAACAGAAAGCTGAAAAGAACGTGAGCACAAACAAACCAAGCTTAACAATGGGCTGTCGGGAATAAATTCTACTATGCTTCAAAGTGTGGCTTTAGGCTCTTTTTTTGGCGCTTACAATGGAGACTACGTCTCTATCCTTCAGCACGTGGTCTTCGCCAATCCGCTTTTTCTCTCGAGCCTCAACAGCATAAATAAAATTATCACCAAGCTCCGTATGAATAAGATAAGCAAGCTGCCGAGCAGTCGTCCCATAAGGAACAATATAAGCATCAGGCAACACCTCACCCTTATGATTACTAAGCTTCTCTATATCCTCCACCGGATAAACAACAATGCAATTCAGAAGCTTGAAGTAAGCAGCATTAATAGCCTCTTGCACACCCGTAGTGCCAAAAGGTGTCAAGATTCTTTCCTTAATCGTCCGAAGAGCGCCACGCTGCGTTTCAGTCAAAGCATCTGGCTTAAGAATGTTATAGTTGCAGTCGCCCGGCTTATAATCCGTCCACCCTTTTTCCGCAGCCCTACGCAACGCTAACTCAGCCTCCGCACTACAAGGAATCACAAAATAATCCTGCTGTTTCAACCGCCCCACATTTTCCTCAGCCCCAAGCAAGTCAATCTTATTCGCAGCAACCAACATAGGCTTCGCAACTCTCCGCAACGTATCTATAAACTTTAGGAAAACTTCCTCACTCCACGAAGCAGGCTTATCAGCATTCAGCCCAGCCTTATGAAGCGCCTCGAAGATGTGCCCACGTTTAATAGACAAGCCGCTTAACCTCTCTTCAAGCTGCGCAAGCAAATCGGCTCCTGTTCCCCCAGATTCAACAGTCCTCGCCAACTTAGCCCAATCACGCTTCAGAATGTTAGCTATCCACATTGTAATCTCAACTTCAAGAAAACGCACATCCTCCAAGGGGTCATGCATGCCAAGCTTACACTGTCTGCCTTCAATGTCTGTGGCTCCAGCCGCGTCAACGATGTGAATCAAAGCGTCAGACTTTCGAATCTCGTCCAAAAACTGATTCCCTAAACCTCGCCCCTGCCATGCCCCAGGCACCAATCCAGCACAGTCAATAAGCTCCACTGGGATAAGCCGCACGCCATCCAAACACAGCGAGTTGACAGGGTTATCCTTTACGTTAAATTCTTCATGAACACAAGGTGTGCGAATGTATCCGATTCCACGGTTCGGCTTTATGGTAGTAAACGGGTAGTTAGCGATTTCCGCGGGCGCCAACGTAGCAGCAGAAAAAAAGGTTGATTTGCCCACATTTGGCTTACCAACAATTCCAATTGAGTATGGCCGGGTTTTCTTACCCACTATAGACATTGCTGTCAGCTCTATGAATAGATTTGTTGAAGTTAGAATAAAGGCTTTTGAAAAAACGCTTATTCCTTTTTATGGATCCTAAGAGAATAACAGGTACAAACCACAGCTTAAGGTTGACTCTGTTTTAAGTGGCAGCGTGTTCTGTTGTGTGTATTTGTGTTGCACATTTAGACACAAAGGTTTATTACATCGTAATATACAATTCTCATTTACCGCTGCCAAAGGAACCACTAAGATGAGTATACAGATTTGTAAGAAAACAGACAAATACGAAGAAATGCTCAACATAGCAGTAGACAAAACACTCAAACGAGTTTTCGGCGACACAGCAGCCAACATCATCTATACACACTTGGAAAAAAACTATTCCATAAAGAAAGACGAAATCGCCGAAAACCTTGAATCATTTAGCCAAGCAATGCAAGAATACTTGAATTCAGGAGCAGCAGTTGTGGAGAAAGAGATACTTGAAAGCTTCTACTCGGGTTTAGGTTTATTTCAACGTGTTGAACTCGAAGGAAACAGAAACACCGAATTTGTTGAACGACTCAGAACACTAATGCCTCAATAACTGGACAACACCAACCGTCTCTAATTCTTGAAGCTCCATTTATAAACCTAGAAAACATGTTTTCCACAGGTCGAAAAGTCTTTTTAGACTGTGAAGACTTTACGGTTTTAGGAAAATGTAATGAACATGAAATTTAGAGTCAGATAAGCTGGGAACACGATGAAAGTTCTTTTCGTAGAACCACCGAAAGACTTCTGGTTCGTCATGGGCGAATACCTCCCTCCCCCTCTCGGAATAATCGAACTAGCAACTTACCTTGAAAGCCGAGACAAAGACGCCGAGATAGAAGTGCTAGACTGCCAAGCAAAACGATTAGATTGGAAAGAATTAGAAAGACATATTGAATCATCAAACCCAGACATAGTAGCACCAAGTGCCCTCGCAACATGCAACGCCTACACAGTTCTCCGCACAGTAGCAACTGCAAAAAAAGTGAACCCAAACGTCAAAACGTTTATTGGAGGACAACATTTCACAGCCACAGCGCAGGAAAGTCTTGAGGCTTGGCCAGAAATAGACTTCATCGTTCGTGGAGAAGGTGAAAAGACTTTCGTTGAGCTTGTGCAGGAATTAAAGAAAAAGCGCCCTTCCTTTTCAAAGATTAAAGGCGTCTCCTTTAGGCAAAAAGGTAAAATCGTCCACAATCCTCCGCGGCCTCTAATCGAAAACTTGGATGACTTGCCTTTGCCTGGCTATCACTTTGTCGAGGAACATATGGGTAAATATCATTTCACTATGATGGCTGGCGCAAAAAATTACGCTCTCATCGAGGGCTCGAGAGGTTGCCCCCACAAATGCTCTTTCTGCTCCCAATGGAAGCATTGGAGAGGCACTTGGAGGATCAAGTCGGCGAAGCGGATCGCAGACGAATTTGAATACTGTTACAACGAGTTTGGAAGCAAATTTCTCTGGCTAACTGACGACAATTTTGGTCTGGGAAAACACACCAACGACTTGTGCGACGAAATCGTCAAGCGGGAAATAGCCGACGAGATAATGTGGTTCACGCAAGTCAGATGCGACGACATTATCAAGCATCAGGATGTCTTGCCCAAGATGCGGAAGGCTGGAAACCGCTGGATGCTCGTGGGGATAGAGAGCGGCAGCGAAGCCACATTGGAAAGATTCCACAAAAAAATACGCCCCAACGAAGCAGAGCAGGCGATGAAACTGCTAAAAGAAAACGACATCTTCGCCCAAGCTACCCTCATCATAGGAGAACGAAAAGATTCGGCTGAATCAATAGCCAAGCTTAGAGATTTCGTAAACCACATTGACCCAGATTTGGCGATCTTTATGATTTTAACACCGTTCCCTGGAACTGAGCTTTATGAAACGGCCAAACAGAACGGGTGGATAGAGGATGATAACTGGACAAACTACGACATGGCTCATGCAGTAATGCCCACCGAAACCTTGTCGAGAAAAGATGTGCAAGAAGAATTGTATAAATGCTACCGCAGCTTCTACGGCTCCATGGGCAGACGGTTTAAAGGACTTTTCTCTTCTAACAAGCTGAAAAGAAGAACCTACAGATACCTAGCAAGCCAAGGTCTTTTGAAAGCATTAAGGGACTTGATTTGAGAACGCCCCCCAACTTTGCCTCTATTTTCTTTCTCACATTTTCTTTCTTAGGGTTAATTCTCATCGCCGCGTTCGCAAACTTGCCACCAGCAATACAGGGCGACGTTTCTTGGCGAAAACCCCTAATAGGCACTGTTTTCAGCATTGTCTGTGTTCTAGGAATTCTTGCGGGTGTATTTCCTTCAAAATGTTCAGGCATGTTTCATTTCAGAAAGGCAAAGCGAGGAGAATTCACTCGAGAATCAACTGGTTTGCCGAAAAAAACTCTAACGTTTCGTGGGCATCATCCTGATTGTGGAAACTTTGGTGCTCATGCATTCCGAATAGGCGACAGAGTTTTTTGCGCTGGATGCGCGGGATTAATTCTGGGCGCTGCTCTCTCTCTTTTAGGAGTTGTGCCGTATTTCTTTCTTAACCTATCTTCTTGGTTGAACTATTTTCTGGTTTTTTGGATTGGTTTCGTAGGGGTTTCTTGTGGGTTGCTCCAGTATCACTTGTTTAACTGGGGCAAAAGTTCTGTTCATTTCTCCGTGAACACTTTTTTTGTCTTCAGTGTTTTTCTGCTTCTTGTTGGAGTTGACGGAATAACTCAGAATGTCATCGCTGATTTTTATCTGATCGCCTTAGGCATCTTTTGGCTTTACACAAGAATACTGCTTTCTCAACTGGACCACAAAATAATTTGCACTGCTTGTCATATGAAGGAATGTGAGTTTCACAAGGGAAAAAGCGTGAAAAATGGTTATTATCTGCGTCTCATTCCGTAAAGAGCGCCAGCGATGATTAATAGGCCAACAATGACTATGAAGAATGGCCCCAAGTAATCCCATATTTCTAATCCTGAAAGGACCGCCAATCCAATGATGACGATTATGATTCCAAAGATTATGCCTACTATGGCTCCTCCATGGGGAAGGCCAAAACATTCATCTTCCACGTGGCGTTCACGTGGTCCAAAACAATTATCGTTTGAGCGGTATCGCTTTTTGGGACGAGATACTTGCAGTGGCGCGCCACATTCCGCACAGACCTTAGCATCATCCTCGTTTTTAGCTCCACATTTAGTGCAGTAAACCAATTCTGTTCCCTCCATCCTAAGACACTTCATTGTCTAATCTATTCTTAAGATTTTGGGTAGATAAGAACCAGTTTAGCGAGTCTTGTCTTACAATCTAGCCTGCAAAACACGGAAATTGCAGTTAAACTATGTATCTCTGATTCGTCTTTTCGAAATCCTTCACAATTTCCATCACACGTTTCGGAGCCTTCAAAGCATCCAACGGGAGCCCACGCAGTAGAGACCAAGGTCCTGACTTTGCCAGCCGCGCGGCAACATGTTCTTCGCCAAAGCATGTTTTCGAAACCTTATACACGAGCGGTCGCACTTCTGCTTCTGGTATGTATCCCAAGGCGTGAAGGTACTCATGGAGTAGTATTGTATAAACGAAGGCGTTTAGCAACTTTCTGGACTTTGTGGTTGCCTCGACTATTTGGACAAGAGCACGGTTTAGAACTATGTTGTTTGTACCCAACGGATGATAAGCTCCAAGCCTGAGAGGCATATCGTCGAGAAAAAGCATCATTCCCTGCCGTTGCTGCTTCAAAACAGCCTTCACGTTGTCTTTTGCTATTTCCCACACTTCACTGTATCCTTCTGCATTGTCTAACTGCTGTCTATTCTCTTCTATCTTTTTCATAGTCCTTCAACTTTACTTCTAAGTAAAAATTACATCGCATCCTTTAACCTTTTGCGGCATTATCCCTTTCTAAGGTCTAGGTGACATCGCAACGAAAACTACAACTGCAACAAGTGCAAGGCCCACTATAACGAAAACGAGGATGTATTCTTGTGGAAAACCGAAAATGTAATGTTGCACATTATAGTTGAGAGTTAAAACCTTAATCTCTTCTGAAAACCAGTTTTCAAAGTGGAAGTCATATGTGCCTGTTTTTAAAGCTGTAAACTGGAAATCTTTTTGAGCGACATTCGTGTAGTTTAGAATGATTATGTCGTCAGAGTCGGAGATGGAGAAGTTTATAGAAGCAGGTATTACAGTTATGCGTCCCGAAACTTCGTCTCCCTCATTCAAGTTTACAGTTCTCGTTACGCTTTCTCCCGCTGGCAGCTCTATAGTTTCAGAATACGCAATAGCAAAACCACACATCAAGACGAAAGCTAGAAGAACGCAAAGAACAGCAAGAAGACTCTTCATGCTCATGGCTACCATGCTTTAGTCAGAGTCTGAAGAGAAAAAAGTTATGAAAACTAAATATGAATTAGCAAAATATAACATGCGTCACTTCAGCATTATTTTGGCATAAGGATCTTCAGCTGTCTTTGGAAACACTGTTTTCTTTTTTCCATGCTGAATTAGACGTTTTTTATTCTTTGTGAAAGTACCTATAAAACTGGCGTCTATACCATGTTTTAGCAGTTCTTGGAGCGCTTGGTCCTTTCTTTCAGGATCAATCGCTGTCAGAAGAGTGCCTGTAGAAGAAATTGAAAGAAGCTCTCTTTGCGAAAGACCGAAATATTTTTGGAGAATTAAAGCCTCTTCCAAAATTGGAAGCTTCTCCAAGTCCACCGCAAACCCGAGGCTTGAAGATTCAGCCATCTCGTTTAAAGCCGCCACCAATCCACCTTCAGTGATATCATGCATGGCATGAACTCCTCCGACCTCGGCAAGAAGGTATGCTTCTTTAACGCACGTTTGCATGTTTACTAGGCTTTGAAGTACATAAGTCCGAGCAACATCGAAGAGACTTTCTGCGAGGGCTTCATGCGTGAGGACGAAGTTAACAACCGTCTCTAGGCCGATTTGTTTAGTGCAAATTATGTGGTCTCCAGCCCGGGCGCCTCCAGGAGTTATAAGCCTATCTTTGCTAACTGTACCATAAGCTGTGCAAGTTCCAACAAGGGTCGAAAGCCCATCGTAAGTTCCCGTGTGCCCAGTTACTACTGTCATATTAAGCTCATCTGCTACAGCGCAGACTTGTTCCATTATTTTTATGAAAGTGTTGGCTTTCGTTGAAGGAGGACCTAAGAGTGTGATTGTGCAAAATTCTGGTTTTGCACCAAACAAGGCTACATCCGATGCTGCGTAGTGTATCAGTAACCATCCAAACCATTTTTCAGGCACGCCTATGCAAGGGTCTGTTGAAACAACAAGACATTCATTTTCGTTTGTTATCTGAACTCCTGAATCAAAGCCGGGGGCAGGTGGAATTATTACTTTTGGATGTTTCTTTATGCATCTAAGCAGTTTTTTGAGCTCTTCAGTAGCGAGCTTTCCCACTTCGATCATGTCCAAAAAAGCTAGATTTCCAGCATCTCGATGCCTTTGCTGGTTATTTTGAAAGACAACCACCCTAACGGATGATCACAGCCTTCTATCTTCATTATGCGCAGTTCCCTGCGACATTTTTCTTCGTTAAATCTGAATAAGAAAATGTTGTGGGCTTTGTTTAGGTCCAAGTCTGTTGCCCGCTGAGTTGCAATGTCTTTTTGTGTAGCTGCTGTCATTATGTCAATGTTAACAATGTTGTCAAAGTGGCACCAGTTGATGGTCCAGTCCTCCACCGGGTCCATATACTTCAACTCGTATAGGGAGAATAGATGTTCGCTGAAATCTCCAGCCGCAAACCTTGTCACATTTTTTTCTGAAAGCATAGCGTCAATGCGTTTCATTTCCTCAAAATCGTCTAGGCTAAAGTAATGAACTCTCAGGTCTTTGGGGTAAGGCGCAAAGTGGGGAAAGGCTTGTATGGCAATCAGTTTTCCTGTCTTCTCATAGGATTCTATGTTCCATCCGAAAGATTTGAAATAGGCTCTTAAGCGTGGAAATGGCTTATCCATAACATCGAAGGCAACGGTTTCTTCTTCTTGTAGTCCTTGCCAAAGAAACTGCATGGCAAAAACGGTTTTTCCAGCGCCCGGAGATCCATAAAGAATATTCCGCGAACCAGACTCTATTCCGCCACCTATTAATTCGTCAAGCCCTTTGATTCCGGTTTTGAGTTTCACTGCGCTTCCCACTCTCACTTGTATATTCCTATCATGCCGCTTTTGGCGAGCAAATACACCAGATAAGCACTTACGAGAAGCTCTGGAACTATGTAAGCACCGTTATATAAAGCAGAGTAAACAATAGGATTCATTCCCTCAGGAGCATAAGAGCCAAAAAAGACCACTCCAGAAACAAAATGTGCCAAGAACCTACCGAAGATACCTACGGTTGCTCCGAAAAGTGCAGGGGTAACAGTTCTTTGCTGCTCTTCTGTTCTTTTGGTTTTTATTCTGTTTTCTAGCCACAGTAGAAAGATAAAACTGAACGCAAAAATCCAAGAAAAGAACAGGGTCTCGCTTATCCTAAACTGTGTCAACTCGTAGCTGAAGAGGAAAAAGGAAATAACGCAAAGCAAAACTGTGATTAAACGGTCCATGGTAACAGTTGTCCCCTTCCTTAAAGTTGGGTGCTTTTGAAAGAAGCTAGCAAGTCCGAGTGCTCCAAAGGCTATTGGATAATCGAGCAATACCTGCACAGGGTGATAGACAAAAGGTTCAAGCATCAACTGAACAAGCCCATAGAGCACGCAAGCAAACAGGCCTATTTTTGGTCCTCTTCTCAACGAGAGCCATATGACAGGCACCATTGACCCAGCTGTTACTGCTCCTCCTTGTGGTAGACTAAAAACTTTTACATAACTAAGTGCAGTTGAAAGAGCCACAAAAGCAACGATTTCCGCGATTACCTTTGTTTGAAATACTGTCTTACTTTCACTCAACTTTTTCCCTCCGCCAGTATTATCTGGATCAGGTTCAAAGGGTCGATGGGCTTCACCATCTTCTCAGCCAGGTCATGTTCCTGGCTCCCCTGTTGAAGTAGAATGGATAACGGTTCAAGTATATAATGGTAACGATGCAAACAAGGTTCGAAACATAAAATAAAAAGGAGCGTCTTTAACTGTTAAAGGGAGCTTATCTTGGTTGATAAAAATCTCGTCGGAAGATGTGGACTTTATTGTGGCGCATGTGAAATTTATAGAGCTTATAAAGACGGCGGGGAGTATCGTCAACGATTGGCAGATTTCTTCAAGTGTCCACCCGAGAAAATGCGTTGTGAAGGTTGTCAAGTTTTAACTCTAGAATGCTGGGGCAACGACTGTAAAATCGTCCAATGCTTAAACGCAAAAGGATTCAGATTTTGCTATGAATGCCCCGACTATAAGGAGCATACTGCGTGCGAAAAGTTTGAAAAATTCTCAGAAGCATACTTGAAAGAAGACGGAGTAGACTTGAGGGCTAATTTGGCGAGGATTAAGGCTGGCAAAGTTGAGGAGTGGCTAAAGGAGTCAGAGGAAAAATTCCGCTGCTCCTACTGCGGCAGACACTTGTCTATTAGTGCGTTAAGAAAGAAATGCTACCACTGCGGCAAAGACCTTTCACATCATTGACTATGCAGTGGCGGTTTTATATTGAAAGCCGATTTTCCGTTTAAAGCCAGAATAGTCTACCTGATTTTGTCCAGAAAACCCGAGGAAGCGTTGAAGCAGCTTAGTGAGTACTACAATATTGAAGTTCCTAAAGTGAAGGTTGGTATGCCGAGAGGTCATGTGAAAAATCGGGGCTGCTATGTTGTTGGAAAGAAGACAATATACTTCTCAAACCAAAACGCCCTTTACAGCCCACACGTCGTACTTCACGAGTTCTATCACCACTTACGAACCCAAGGCAGAAAACATAAGGGCACCGAAAAGCGAGCTGATGCATTTGCCAAAGAATTTTTGGAAACGTATAAAGAGATAATTGGCATGTACAGTGACATTTAAGTGATGTTTAAACTGTTACTTTAGTATCTGACGCGAACTTTGCCGCCTAGTTCTTCTACTGTGGCTCTTAGTTTCGCTATTGTCTGCATCATTTTTCCGGTCACTTCTCCTTACCAGCGATGTGAGGAATAAACGATTTTTACTTCGATGAGGAATTCATATTTTTTTAGCAATTTATAATACCTCCATCAGTTTTAGTTTACTGAAGGGCATTCTAGAACTTGTAGCTTTTAACATGTATGAACTTGAAGTATGGATTTTCTATATTTTAGAGTTGGATTCTGAATCAGCTTTGCCGTTTGTTGTCGTTTGTGTGTGGTGCAGTGGCTAGATTGTTCTGTTAGGTTTCAGATATGGGTGTAATCTTTTAAGCTGAGGTGTTCATTTCTTGTTTGGAGTTGGTCGTCATCGAGGTTGCGGTTATTTTTTTTACTGTTGCGGTTATTATGGTTTTGAGTTTTGTTGGGGATTTGGTGTCTCGTAGGGTTTTGTTGCCTAATGTTATTTTATTGATTGTTTCGGGGATTGTTTGTGGTCCGGTGCTTGGCATGTTTGATAGGTCTGCTTTGGTGGAAGTGATTCCTTTTCTTGCTCCGCTTACGATTGCCTTCATTGGTTTTGATGCGGGTATGCATATGGATGTTCATGAGGTGTTGGCGCAGAGTCGGAGGGCGGTGTTGTTGTCGGTTTTGGGTTTTGTGTTTAGCACTACTGTTGTGGGAGTGTTTTTGCGTTTTGTGTTTGGTTTGAGGTGGGCTTTTGCTTTTTTGTTGTCTTCGGCTTGGGGTGGGGTGAGTATGGCTACGGTTAGTGCGGTTTGCAAGCATTTGCGGGTTAGAAAGGAGACTGTAACTACGTTGACGATGTCCTCGTTAATTGATGACCCGATTGTTTTGGTTTCTACGTTGACTATTTTGAGTTACATTACTTTGGGGAGTTTGAGTGTTGGTGAAGTTTCTGTTTTGTTGGTAAGGAATGCTTGTGTGTCGGTTTTTTTGGGTGCGGTTTTTGGGTTAGGGTGGTTGAATATTTTGTATTACTCCTGCAAAAGTGAGTTTACTTATACGTTTACGTTGGCAGCTGTGTTGTTGGTGTATTCGGGAACTGAGTTGTTGGGTGGGACTGGGGGGATTGCGATTTTTGTTTTTGGGTTGATTTTGGGGAATGGTAGGTCGTTGGCTAAGTCTTTGAGGTTAAAAGTTGATGTTGATGAGTTGTTTGAGTTGAAGGGGTTGATTGGACGGTTTCATGGAGAGTTGACGTTTATCTTGAGTACTTTCTTTTTTGTGTTTATTGGGTTGTTGTATATTTGGACGGGCTGGTTTGAGTTGTTTCTTGGATTAATCATTAGCCTTTTGCTTCATGGATGCAGGTTGGTTATAGTTAAGGTGGGGACTTGGAGGAGTTCTTTGGCCTCTGATTTTCCAGCTATTGGGTTGATTGTGGGGAAGGGTGTTGCTTCGGCGGCTATGAGTACTCTGCCTCTTGCTTACGGGCTTGCGGATGCTGAAATGTTTTCAAGTGTAGCGTTGAATGTGATACTGCTGACAAACATAATCTCAATCGTCCTTCCAATCTTAGTTGCTCGATCTTCAGTAAAATGAGCCAAAAAGTAATTATGCTCATGAATCAAAAACTGAATGAGGTTAACGTGATGGTTTGCGTCGTTGTTGATGTTGATGATACGTTGACAAGTACGACGCGTAGGATGAAGGGTGTGTGGCGTCAAGTCTTAAGTCGTGAAGTTCCTTTGGAGGCTGTGGAGACTTTTGGTTTGGAGCAGATTTTTATGAAGTTTGCGTCGGCGGAGCAGAAAGCGCATGTGAGGGAGTTTCAGAAGAGGTTTTGGGATGTTGTGCTTTGCTTGGATGAGGGGGGTGTCGGGCTGATGGGGTTGCATGAGGCGGTTCCTTTTGCGGCTGACGTTCTTCAGAAGTGGAGTAAGGAGTGTAGGTTAGTGTATTTGACCGGGAGGACTGAGAATATGCGTGAGTTAACTTTGGCTGAGTTGAAGAGATTTGGTTTTCCTGTTGATGGGATTGAGTTGTTGATGTTTAGTGTTGAGGATTACGGACGTGCTCGTGGGGTCGATCCTTCTGGGATAACGCTGATTGAAGCGAAGAGGAGGCTTTTCGCCTCGTTGGCTGAGCAGTATAATGTTGTCAGAGTTATTGATGATTATCCTGGCTATTTCCCTATCTTCAAGCAGTTTGGTGTTCCTGATAGGGTTGGTTTGCTGCTTCTTAAACGGTATAAACCGCAACAGTACATTGAGCGGGGTGCTACTAGAGTGGTTGATAGTTGGAAGGAACTGAAAGATGATTTTCCGAAATCGGTATAGTATTGTAATAAGTTAATATTTTAGTTGTTTATGTACGTTGTTTAGGGTTTGTTTTGCTTCGGGTGATCTTTGGTGGCTTGGAGCGAGTTTCGGGCAGGGGTAGTCGGCGCAGTGGGCGCAGTTTTCCACTTGTTTTTCGAGTCCGCATTGTCTTATGGTGCAGGCGTTCATGAAAGAGATGGTGCGTCCGTTTTTGATTAAGAGGCAACCGTCGCAGTTAATGTCTTCAGGCTTTAGAGGGTAGTTAGGAGTAGACCAAGCTTCGGCTACTTCTTTCCTTTTTTGGTTGCTATTTTCTTGGGTCGCGATGTAGGCTCGACAATTTTTGCAGTTTAACCCACAAAACGCAATTATCTTTTGCATGTATTTGACCTCTTAGGAATTAGCTTTTGTCTATTAATATAAGAGTTAGGATTTATTTTTAAGGTTGAAGTTTCTTCCACAAGTCATAAAAACTAAGAGAATAGGCATAATGAATGGTGAACGAAATGGTAAGGGTTATTGTCGTTTATGACACAAAGTATGGCAACACAAAGCTTGTAGCGGAAAAGATCATGGAGGGAATAGGCGAAATCGAGGGAATAGAAACTGCTATCAGTGATGTCAAGGAAACCGATCCTAAAAAGGCAGCCGATTATGATGCAATATTGATAGGGTCACCAACGCATTTTGGGGGACCTGTTAGGGGTATTAATAAGTTTATTGATAAACTTGGCAAACTTGACTTGAAGGCGAAATGGGTTGCTGTTTTTGACACCTATCTGGGAGAAGACTTCGAAAAGTCTGTGAAGAAAATGGAGAAGAGAATAAGCGAAAAGGTTCCCAGATTGAAACTAATAACTTCTGGCCTGTCAATAAGGGTTGACGGGATGAAAGGGCCAGTCACAGATGGAGAGTTCCCCAAATGCAAAGATTTCGGAAAGAAAATAGCAACTCAACTTAAGACTTGACCACGTATCTTTGAAGCAAATTGTAGAGAACAATTCCTTATCGACTTATATCTGCGAAGTACATTGTACAAAGTGAAAGTCACACTATAGATAGGGCTAATTCGAGAGATAACTTCATTCTATGTTTATAGTATTCCTAGTTTTATTGCTACGTCCACCGCTTTATAGTCGGGATGCAGCTTAACAAACGCCTTCTTCTCCCCCCGAGGCGTAATCAAAACATTAACCCTCTCCACCCGAACATCATACAACTCCTCAACCGCCCGCCTAACATCCGCCTTCCCAGCCTTCAAACTAACCATCAAAACCAACTTATTCTCCGTCTCCAACAGCCTACTAGCCACCTCAGTCATCAACGGATACAAAACAACATCATACGGATCCACGCCTAAGCAGCCTCCCCAAACTTCTCATTAAGCCTCTCAATAGCACTCTTAGACCAAACAGTAAGCCTCCCAAAATGCGTACCAGGCGCTAACAACCCCACATTCAACCCATCAACTAACACCACATCAACACCCGGCAAATTCCGCCCAGCACTAACAACACCCCTATCCTCACCAACAACAATCAAAGGACCAACAGCCTGCTTATACCGCCGCCCACGCGTCTTCCCCCGACCAGCCCGCACATGCCGACTCTCCTTCACCCGAAAAACATCACCCCAAACACCCAACGCCAACAAAACACCCTCAACCTCCTTCGTGCGCCGCAAACCCTCCACCTCATCAACCACCACCAACGGAAAATCCCGAACATCCTCAACCACATGCCCCCTCTTCGCCACCACACCCTTCACCCCAGTAGCAGCAACCGCACTATGCAAAGCCAAACCCATCTCCTTCCGCGGAACCCTCTTCACAATCTTCTTCTCAGAACGCGGTGGATGAGCACTATGACCACCAACAATACCAACCCCAAAAGCAGCCCGCCCCCCACCACCCTTCAACCTAGGCACCCTCGCAATCCCCAAACCAACACCCCGAGACTCAGCTGTAGTCCGCTTCCCAGCCATCGGATCCCGCCCCTGCGGCTGAAAACCCCGCGACTGCAAAGCCACAACAGCCCGCTTAACAACATCAGGACGCAACGGCGTCTTAAACACACTGGGAAGCTTAACCTTACCAACCGCTTTCCCCTTCAAATCAAAAACCTTACTCGACACCTTACCCACAAAGACACCCCACTATCTGCCTTGTTGTGACTCCAAAGAAACACTCACAATCTTCGGAGGCTCCGCAGAAACCACCTTAGGCGCTCGCGCAGGAACACGAAGCCGAATCAAACGCTTCTTGGCGCCAGGAACGCTTCCACTAAGCAAAATATACGGTGCCTTTACGACGCCGTATTTCACGAAGCCACCGCTGGGCGTCACTTCTTTGCCATCGATTCCTATCTTCAAAATACGCTTGTTATACTCGGTTCTATGATGATAACCCATCTGCCCAGCCCGTGGAACGGTGTACAAGACTCTAGGCGGCTTCCAAGGTCCAATACACGCCACGCCTCGTTTAATCTTTCTGGACTTGCGAGACAAAATTCTGATGCCCCACCGCTTCACAGGTCCTTGAAAGCCCTTTCCCTTAGAAACTCCCACAGCATCTACAAACTGTCCTTCCTTAAAAACGTCCGTAAACCCAACCGTCTTACCTAGCAGTCCCTTCGCATACTCGAACAGCTCGTTTATGGGTGCGCCGTCAACCTTTATCTCCATAAGCTCAGGCTTCTTCTTCGGAACGTTTGCTAATCGTGGTTGAGTAATCGTTAAAAGGCGAAGCTCCACAACGTCGTCTAAGTTTTCTTCAATCTTTTTGAAGCCACTTTCTGGGTCGAAATTTTCTGGCAGAGTTAAAACTCGTTCCAAATCTTCTGGGGGGTTTTTCATCCAAGCTTCGGTGAACGTTTTCAAACCATAATCTGTTCGGGTGTAGGCGCGGATTGCGCATACTAGGATTGGCGGGGTTTCGATGACTGTGACGGGTTGGTTGACTTCTTTTCCAAAATTTGGGGAACGAGGATGATCTTCCACGTAAAAAAGATGCGTCATCCCGGCTTTGTAGCCCATGAATCCGAGAAGTCTAACTCCTTCAGATATGGGGGGCCAGTAGCGTATTCTGCCGGTTTGTCGAGCGGCGCGTCCTCTAGGTAGGTATGCTAGGGATCCGCGTTTTGGAGCACTTTTCTTTCTATGCCCCATGGTTTTCCACTCGTCTCTGTTTCAATGCAAGCATCACGTTATAAAGGTTACGAAGCGATTTTTTTACTTGATAATGCGGTACACACCCAAACCCAGAAGCCACCCTCCGACTACCACAAGAGTGGCGGGAAAATAGCCAGCGAACTCGTAATTCAACATGATGATTTCGAAGAGAAGAAAAGCAAAGCCTACCGATACCGCAGATATAACTCCTGCTTTCCTATCATACTTCTGCGTAGTCTGAATGGCAAGTAAACCACCCAAAAATATGTCTCCCAACCCCAAGCCAATCCAGCTATCAACAGGAAACGTGGGAACTTGTATTAGCACCGGCAGCCCAAGCTCAACAAATTTGCCTGCAGCAGAGCCCATAAACCCTGTTCCAAAAACTTGGATAACATCCATAACAGTAATCAACCCAGCAAAAACTAAGACAGTTTTCCACGAAAAGAGACCACCCAAATAAATTGAAATAAATATGGCGAAGAGCAGTGCAAATGCGTTAAGCAAAATGATGTTCCAAGAGAGAAAGTAGAGTGCCACAAAAGCGATGGATGGTAAAACTGCAAAGTACCATTTCTCTAGGGCGATGTAAGTAAAGAGAAATAAGACGAAGGAGTAAGCCGCCAAAAACAAAACTAGGATGGCTTGCTGAGGAATAAACACGATAGCTGTAACCATAACACTCATGCCAATGACAAGAAACACAGCGTCACGAATCTGAAACTCTTTTTCTTCTTTAAAAAGCAGCTTTATCTTAGCTTCAAACTTAGCATACAACAAAACTATAGCTACCGTGACCACGCTAATGACCGATGGAAGCACTATGTCGAACAGCATACGCCACTATATGGCATGTGTGAAATTTTAACCTTTAGCAACCATCAAGTTAAGAATCCCCAAAGTCACAACCAACGCTTCCTCGGTGCGCACCGTCTCAACTCTTTGACAGGGAATTGTGTTTACTACAAAATCGGCAACATCATCCAAGTTCAAGTTTTCTTGCTTGACAATTTCGTACAACCCTTTTGTGGGCGCACCGAAAGCCACAAGAATTTTTTTAGAAGTTTTCCAACAGTTTACTATCTCTTTCGAAGTCTCCATGAAAGGCTTTCCATACTTCGAAGTTGCTATAACTAAATCGAAACCACGTTTCTTCAAAAGCTTTCCAAACGTCAAGCGTGAACGAGTTACTCGATACCCCCAATACTCCACAATTTCGCTGTGGCTCGCAACCTCTGCCTCCAACAGCTTTCTAGCCTTCCTTATCTTTACCGTGACACGAGTATTAATCGGAATTTTCTTGCCTCTTATCAACGCGTGTCGTTCGACACCTACATCCACAAGAGCCCCATCTTTAGTGTGGGATACAATTGCGCCTTCGCGATATTTGCCATCTTCCAAGTCTTTCACGCGATTTTGTAGAGGGTGGTGCGGTGTACGAAGAGGCGGCAGCACACCAGCATATCTTAGTTCAGGCTTTATTTTGAACAGTCGCTTCCGTAAGTACTGCGGCGTCTCCATGTAAGAAAGAATTGTGGCGATGAGGTCAATCTCTCGACTCTGGTTTCGCTTCGGAGTGTCTGGAAAAACGATAACTTCTTCTACGTCAAAAATTGCAGAGGTTCTCCCTACCATTCCGATTTTCAAAGTTTTTTCTCTGAGGTGTGGAATGTCAGAAACAATTGAGGCGGGGATTGCTATTGACATCTCACGATTAAGGACCAATTCTTATGTTCTCCATTTTTATAGAATAGAAACGTAGCCTTTTTACGTTAGCCATATTTTAAAGCTACCTGCTTTTAAAAGCTTAAACGCAGAAAATACGGTAAGTTGATGAGTGAATGCAAAAACTCACAGTTTTAGATCAGCCAGATAAGGTTAAGGCAATTGACAAGAGCAACATGCTTGGAGCGTGCGAGAAAACTCCAGATTTCTGCAGAGACGCAGTCAAACGAGCTGAAAAAGTAGAAATACCTATCAGCTACAAATCACCCAAGAACGTCATTGTCGCTGGAATGGGCGGCTCAGCCATAGGCGGAGAACTACTAAAAAACTGGCTGTATGACAGAGCGTCAATTCCCATTGAAGTTTGCAGAGATTACGTCCTACCCGCATACGCCAACGAAAACAGCCTTATCGTCGCGGTGAGTTACTCGGGAGAAACAGAAGAAACCCTAAGCGCCTTCCTAGAAGCAATAAAGCGACGCTGCATGGTTTTAACAGTGTCCTCTGGCGGCCACCTTCAAACATTCTCACAAAAACTAAAAATCCCACATATACTCATACCTTCAGATTCCCCTGCTCCACGTGCTGCAATCGCCTACCTATTCTTTCCACTTGTGGTGCTGATGAAAAAATTATGTGTCGCCAAAAAAGCAAACGAGGAAATTGAAGAAACTTTGCGTGTTTTGCAGAAAATCAGCGAAGAAAATGCGCTTCGAACCCCTCTGAAAAACAACATGGCGAAAAAACTTGCCTTAGAAATAGGAGACACAGTTCCGATAGTTTACGGATTTAGACAATACAATGCGGTAGCGCGACGCCTAAAATGTCAATTCAACGAAAACAGCAAGGTTCCAAGCAAATTCGACGTGTTTTCGGAGCTTAATCACAATGAAGTTGTTGGGTGGGAGGCGCCGAGAAACCTCACAAAAGCCTTCTCTATACTAGTCATCCGAGACTCGAAAGAGCCACGGGAAATCAAGCAGAGAATTGAGGTAACAAAGCAAATTGCGTCCAAAAAAGTTTGCAGGATTCTGGAAATCCGGGCAGTTGGCAAGCAGAAGCTGGCGAAAATGCTTTCAGCCATGTATATGGGTGATTTTGTGAGCATATATTTGGCGTTGCTGAGAGGCGTTGACCCGACTCCAACTAAGACAATTGCGCATTTGAAGAGGGAAATGAAGAAGGAATTTGACATGACAGCTAGGCTTGAAAAAGAAATCGAGAAAATAACCTGAAGTTTTCCAACAGCTTACGTTTGCTTTATTATAAAGAAACACACTAAAAGCTGTGATAATAACGGCTAAAGGGGAGTTGAAGCTTATTGCAGAAACCCGACAAGTACGAAATTGTCAGCGAACTTGCTAGGCGCCGAGGCTTCTTTTGGCCTTCCTACGAAATCTACGGCGGCGTCAGCGGCTTCTACACCTACGGACCCCTAGGCTCACTGCTTAAACAAAGAATTGAAGCGAAATTCAGAGATTTCTTCATCAAACCCCTCGACATCCTCGAAATAGAATCGTCCATTGTAACGCCGGCGAAAGTGTTTGAAGCGTCTGGCCACGTGAAAGCCTTCCAAGAACCCATGGTAGAATGCTCAAAATGTAAGAAAAAGTTTCGCGCCGACCATCTACTTCAAGAACAAACCAAAATGAGCGACACACAAACCGAAAAACTTAGTCTTCAAGAAATAGCCGCAGAAATAAAAAAGCACGACATAATATGCCCCGAATGTAGTGGCGAGTTAGGCGAGCCCAAATACTTCATGACCATGTTTACTACAACAATTGGACCTTACTCCGACGCTGTTGGCTACTGCAGACCCGAGGCGGCACAAGGCGTTTTCGTTGAGTTTAAACGCCTCTACGAGACTGCAAGAGAGAGGTTGCCCTTAGGTGTGGTTCAAATTGGCCATGCCTTGAGAAACGAAATCTCGCCTAGACAAGGTCTCATCAGACAAAGGGAGTTCACAATTGCCGACATCGAATTCTTTTTTGACCCGAAAGAACCTCAATGCCCCATGCTGAAGGAGGTTGAAAAAGAAACTCTACATCTTATCCCAACGGTGTTGAAACGGAAGGATGCTAAAAAAGCGGTGCAAGTAACGGTCAAAGAAGCCCTGCAGAAGGGATACATTAAAACAGAGTGGCAAGCATACTTCATGGTCTTGGCTAAACACTTCCTAAACGAGCTTGGAATTCCAGATGATAAGCAACGTTTTGCGGAAAAACTGGAGTGGGAAAGAGCTCACTATTCCGAGCAGGGTTATGATCAGGAAATCTACTTAGACCGCTGGGGATGGACAGAAGTTTCAGGCTTCAACTACCGCACAGACTACGACTTAAAACAGCATATGAAACATAGCGGCATGGACATGCAAGTTTTCAAAGAATACAACAAACCCACAATAACAGAAAAGGTTGTTGTCGAACCTGTCTTGGCTAAGATTGGGCCAGCATTCAAAAAAGAAGCTTCAAAAGTGGTGGCTCTGCTTTCGAAAGCCGACATTGAAGAAGTTGAAAAATCGCTGAAAGAAAACGGGTACTATACGGCGGAGTCGTTTAAAATTTTGCCCGAACACGTCAAAATTGTCCGCAAAGACATAGAAGAAACTGGGAGACGATTCGTCCCCCATGTTGTTGAGCCGAGCTTTGGAATAGACAGACTTGTATATGTGGCTTTAGAATATGCCTATGATAAGCGAGAGGACAGAACGCTTCTGAGGCTTCCAAGAGAACTTGCGCCTGTACAAGTTGGAGTGTATCCTTTAGTCACTAAAGACGGGTTGACAGAAAAAGCGAGAAGGCTACACAAGATGTTGCTGAAGGAAGGCTTTACGGTGGAACTTGACGAAGCTGGTTCCATTGGAAGACGCTACGCTCGAGCCGATGAAGTTGGTACACCACTCTGCGTCACGGTTGACTATCAAACATTAAAGGACGACACCATAACTATACGAGACCGCGACTCATGGAAACAAGTTCGCACAAAAATAGAAAATTTGCCCAAAAGTTTACACGCTTATTTCAGTCACAAAAAAGATTTTGAAGATATTGGAAAAAGCCTATAAAAAACGCTGGCAAGTTTCGTTAGCTTTTTTAGTGTATTCACACATTCTATGGTGGTGCCTGCAAGGCATTTTCCGGGGCGAGACAATTGGTTCTTCCGGTTGAAACAGAAGAGCGTGTAAAGCGAAGAGCACTTAGCGTTTGCCAAGATCATCTACGGAAGGTGCTGGAGATTACACGTAAAGTTCCCCAAATGGTTGACTGCTTCGCCGCCGACGACAAAGACACCGCGAGACAGGTTTTCGCCGAGATAAGAAAAACCGAAGAAGAAGTGGACAAAGCGAGACGAATTGTTTCTAAAGAACTTGCCCAAATAGGTGCCATACTTATAAACAGAGAAGATTTTCTACGCTTCACCAACTTAGCAAGCGAAATCTCAGATTTCTGCGAAGGTTTAGCGTTCTGGCTGCTTTCCATTATGGAACGCGGATGGAAGGTGCCGAAAGACATAAAGCGGGACCTCGTAAAGCTTGCAGAAGCCACACTGGACACTGTGATAAAACTTAGAGAAACCGCTATAACACTTTCTTACGGTTCTGAGAAGACTTTGGAGAAAGCCAGAGAGGTTGAAACTGCAGAACGTGTAGTAGACGATATCTACCGAGAGTTGGAAATCAAAATAATAAATAGCAAT
Organism: Candidatus Bathyarchaeota archaeon; assembly: GCA_029882535.1. Classification (NCBI taxonomy): domain Archaea; kingdom Thermoproteati; phylum Candidatus Bathyarchaeota; species Candidatus Bathyarchaeota archaeon. The sequence goes on along the minus strand of JAOUKM010000008.1, from coordinate 14,386 downwards.
CTAGAGATTCAGGCAATGCTGCTTTTAAGAGACATAACGCAACTTCTTGAAAACGCAGCGGATAAGGCTGAGGATGCCTCGGACGCTGCACGTATATTGTCCTTCGCCATATAACAAAGCTGAGATCACAATGAGTAAGCATATTACGGTGGAATTTATCGAAAATTTTCTTGTTGTCTGGGATTCAGCGCAGAGTTCAGAACTTTATAAGATGGGATATTACGGCAAGCCTTTAGGAATACCCAAGCCAAAAATAGCCGAGTTCAACGTTCCACTAATCCTAGACCTCATGGAAGGACTATATCTAGTCGAAAACAAAATCATAGAGGTGGAGGAAGGCCCGAAAAATAAGAAGGTGAGGTTGAAGGAGCTTAAGCGAAGAGCTCGCAAACTGTACGACGAGTTTGACTCAAAATATGCGGTTTACCGCGACTTAAGAGGAAGTGGCTTTATTGTTACTCCCGGCATCAAGTATGGATGCGACTTTGCCGTTTACAAGCATGGACCTGGAATTGAACATGCGCCTTATATGGTGTCAGTAAAGAAGAATGAAGAGGACATGACGGCGACTGACATTGTAAAGGCTGGAAGACTTGCCACAACAGTGAGAAAAAGATTCATCGTTGCAGTGCCAGAGCTTGGAACAGAAAAGATTCAGTATTTAATATTTAAATGGTTCAAAGCGTAAACTGTCTTTTCCAGGCTGCTCCTTAATTGAGCGGTTTATTGGCTTTGACTTTAATGCTACTGGCAAGGCCCATAAAATCTTGTTTTGACACTAAGTGAATGTTCCTGAAACCGGCATTACTAATTTTTTGAAGATATTCTTCTTCCTCTAACGCGCCGGCTATACATCCCGCCCACATTTCAGGGTCTTTGCGAATTTCATCGGGTAATTCGCCTTGTGTTACTATATCAGAGACTAGCATCCGTCCCCCCGGCTTTAATACTCTAAAGACTTCCTTGAAGACCTTATCCTTGTTTGGTGAAAGGTTGATTACACAGTTGCTGATTATAACGTCAACCGAGTTGTCTTCAACTGTCAGATCCTCGATTTCGCTTAAGCGGAATTCCACGTTTTTTGTGTTCATTTTTTTCTTGTTTTCGTTTGCGAGCTTTATCATGTCTTCTGTCATGTCCACTCCAATAACTTTTCCAGCGGCGCCAACTTTCTTTGCTGCAAGGAAAGCATCGATGCCTCCTCCGGAGCCAAGGTCTAAAACCGTTTCCCCTTCCTTAAGATCGGCAAGCGCTGTTGGATTTCCGCAGCCTGCCACAGTGCTGAGTACGGTGTCTGGCAAATCTTTTAGCTCTTCATCTTTATATCCGATCTTTTGAGCATAACTGCCTTTCACATCTGTACAACATGTTGGCACGTTTCCGCTACAGGAGCACCCTCTTTTTGCTAGTTTTGAGTAGCGCTTTTTAACGAAATCTTTGATTTCCTTCTCATTGTGATCTGCTTTCAATTTATGAACCTCTTATTATTGGATGACCGATAATAGCGTCGGGGGGGAATATTTAAATGTATTGGACGCCCAATAATATTCTCAATGAACCCTGAAAAATGTTGTAACGTCGAACCTCCAGAATGCTGTGACATGAGAGGAATGCTTTCTTTTTACATACTCTGGTTGCTTTCAAAGAAATCCATGTATGGACAAGAAATTGCAGCCGAAATAGGTAGGAGAAGGGGCAGCAAACCTAATCCAGGAACGATATATCCCGCTCTGAAAGAGCTGGAAAAACGGGACTTAGTGAGGTCAAGTATCAAGGGGAGAAAGACAACTTATCATCTTACCAAAAAAGGCGAAAAAGGAATGCTAAATGCTTGTAAATACTTTTGTAGAGCTTTTGGAGAGATCTTCCGAGAATACGTTGATGAAATACAGTGAAGACTTTACCGATGTGATTTCTCTATGGTTGAAGTAGCTCTCGTCAAGGGTCCAAGAGAACCAAAAACAGTTTATGAAGCTGTTGAGCTTGTTGGCGGACTCGAGGAAATAGCAGAAGACTATAGTAGAGCTTTGATAAAGGTAAATTTTATTTCAACCAAAACTTACGAAACAGGCGTAACAACTGACCCTATAGTGGTAGAGGGTTTAATCCATAAAGCCTTAGAAGTTTTCGACCAAGTCTTTGTTGTAGAATCTGATGCTAGCATGACAAATGCAAATAAGGCCTGTGAAATCACAGGAGTGAAGGAAGTGTGCGACAAGAACGAAGTAGTATTTCTCAATTTGAGAAGAGAGAAAGACAGGGTTAAGTTGCTGATTCCAAACGCTGAGACGCTTAAGGAGATTAAAGTGCCGCGAATAGTTGTGGATTCAGCTGTAATTAATGCTGCAAAATTGAAAACCCACAGTGTTACAGGCGTGTCTCTCGGGATGAAGAACATATTCGGTCTCTTGCCAGAAAAGATGAAGTTCAAGTATCATCTCAAAAACATGAATAAAGTTGTGGTAGACATAAACGCGGTGTTACAACCAGAATTCACGATAATCGATGGATTTTATGCCCTTGAAGGGCCTGGTCCTACTTCTGGAACGCCAGTTAAGATGAATTTGTTGATCGCTGGCAAGGATGTAGTAGCAGTGGATGCAACTGCCTGTCGAGTGATAGGCATAAACCCCACCGAAATATATCACATCAAACGTGCATACGAAAAGGGCTTCGGTGAGATGGATGAAGCAAAAATAAGCGTGGTTGGCTCGAGAATAAACGAAGTTAAAAGACGGTTCAGAAGAGACTAGGAAATGCTTAAAAGAGCCTATACGATAGTTTTTCAGCAGTAAAGGAGATATGATTAGCGAAAATGCCAACTCACGGGTCGCTTTCAAAAGCGGGTAAAGTGCGTAGTCAAACCCCTAAAATACAGCCCACTCCCAAGAAAAGTGCTGTTCCCCGAAGGCGAGCAAGACGAAACTATGAAAAACGTATAATTCTGCAACGAAAAGCTGGGCAGAATTGGGGAAAAAGGCGTTACTGACAAGTCTTTTAACGGTGCAGCCTAATACTTCTCGTCTATGCTATACGCTGACTTGGTTCTTGTAAATGGCAATATAGTCACTATGAATTCTGCACAGCCAAAAGCCCAAGCAGTAGCAATAAAAAATGGCAAATTTGTCACAGTCGGCACTAACAGGCAAATTCTTTCTTATGCTGAGGAAAACACCAAGAGAATAGACCTTAAGGGCAAGACAGTCGTTCCAGGCTTCGTTGATGCACACGTGCATGGCGCGTCACTGGGGCGGGTCTTATCTCAAATTAATCTACGTAACGTAAAATCAATAAAGGAAATCCAGCGAAAAGTCAAGCAATGGACTAAGAAAACCGCTGTGGGTAAGTGGATAATTGGCAGAGGATGGGATCAAGACAAGCTCATTGAACATCGATATCCTTCACGTTTTGACCTAGATCAAGCAGCACCTCGCCACCCAGTTTTTTTGCTACGCGTATGCGGACACCTTGGTGTGGTTAACTCAAAAGCTATGAGACTCGCTGGAATCACGGAGCAGACAGAACCGCCCGAAGGTGGATGTATAGACAAAGACCCAAAAACTGGTGAGCTGAATGGTATTCTGCAAGAGAACGCTCGTAACCTTATTTACAAGGTTTTACCTGAGTCTAGTGAGAAAAACCTTACGAGCATATGTTTGTTGGCTTGTCAGAGAATGGTTGAAGAAGGTATAACCACCGCTCATTGGATAATAAGCTCAGCAAGTGAATTGCATGTGCTTCAAAAATTAAATAGTCGCAACATGCTTCCACTACGTATCTACGTGTTGATACCAGTCGAATTTCTTGACAACCTTGTCGAGTTGGGTTTATCAACAGGCTTTGGAGGCGACAAAATTAAAGTTGGCAGCATCAAAATATTGGCAGACGGCTCTCTAGGAGCAAGAACGGCAGCACTAAAACAACCTTACAATGACACGCCAGAAACTGAAGGAATGATGCTTTATTCACAAAAACAGCTGGAGAAATTTGTGGAAAAAGCGCATGAAGCCAATTTGCAGCTAGCCATCCACGCCATAGGCGACAAAACAGTTGAAGTGGTGCTGAAAATCTTGGAGAAAGAGCTTGGGAAGGTGCCGAAAGAAAATCACCGTCACAGACTGGAACACGTTTCTGTTCTTAATCCGCGGCTAATAAAGAAAATGAGAGAAATCGGCGTCATTGCGTCTGTGCAGCCTCACTTTGTGGTTTCGGATTTTTGGATAGTAGATCGTTTGGGAAAAGCTAGAGCTAGATGGGCTTATGCGTTCAAAAGTCTCTTTAAAGAAGGAATAATGAATATGGGGGGCTCTGACGCTCCAGTAGAACCCATCAGCCCAATCTTAGGCGTTTACGCTGCGGTTGCAAGAAAAACGTTTCCACAAGAACAGTTAACCGTCGAAGAAGCTTTACGACTTTACACCATAAATGCTGCCTACGGCTCCTTCGAAGAAGACATCAAGGGTTCGATAGAGAAAGGTAAACTTGCCGACTTTGTGGTGCTCTCCCAAGACCCTTACAAAACTGCACCCAAACAAATTAAGAATATAAAGGTAGAGATGACAATAGTCGGCGGCAACACCGTTTACACCAGAAAGCAGTAACTCGGCGACTACATCCTTATTTTAAAGCACCGATGCATAGTTAGATGAGACTATCATGAACCGAGAAGTCTGCCGCGAAATCATCGAATCCCTAATGAAGATTCCCAAACCCACAAAAGAAGACGTTAACATAGCCAAGGTAAAAGTTGCAGGCAAGCAAGGCTTGGCATGTGTTACTCCCAACTCAGAACTAATACAATGCCTAAACCCCCATGAAAAACGGAAACTATTGTCCGTGCTGAAAAGGAAAGCCACACGCACCATCTCCGGCGTCACAATAATTGCAGCAATGACAAAGCCGTGGCCATGTCCTCATGATGCTCCGTGCGCCTATTGTCCAGGAGGCCCTTCTCAAGGAGTTCCGCAGAGTTATACGGGTTATGAGCCAGCGGCTATGCGAGGAATACAGAACCAGTACGACCCTTACATGCAGGTTAGGAGCCGCATAAAACAACTGAAAGCGATTGGCCACGTAGTTGACAAGGTGGAACTGATAGTTATGGGCGGCACGTTCCCAAACACGCCTACAGATTATCAGGAAGGTTTTGTTAAAGGATGCTTAGACGCACTAATAGGGACTGAAACAGAGAGCCTTGAAGAGACTAAAAGGCTTGCCGAGACTAGCAAGATTCGCAATGTAGGCATCACTGTCGAAACCCGCCCCGACTGGGCTAAAAGAAAGCAAATAGACCACATGCTGTCCATGGGCGTAACTCGTGTGGAGGTTGGAGTGCAGAACGTTTACGACGACATCTATCGCCATGTTAAACGAGGCCACACAGTCAAAGACGTAGTTGAAGCCACACGCATGCTAAAAGACGCGGGTTTGAAGGTGCTTTATCACCTCATGCCCGGGTTGCCAGGGTCAGGTTTTGAGAGAGACTTGGAAGGATTCAAAACGGTTTTTGCTGACTCGGATTTCAAGCCTGATATGATCAAGATTTATCCATGTCTTGTTTTGAAAGGCACCAGGGCTTATGAGTGGTGGAGGAATGGTAAATACACTCCCTACTCCACAGAAGAAGCTGTTAGACTTATTGCTGAGGTAAAGAAGCTTGTTCCTCCGTGGGTTCGTATTATGCGGATTCAGCGGGACATCCCAGCCTATTTGGTTGAGGCGGGAGTTAAGAAGAGTAACCTTAGGCAACTTGTTTTGAAGAGGCTGGAACAGGAGGGTGTGAGGTGTCGTTGTATAAGGTGTCGCGAGGTGGGGCACCGATGGCTCAGAGACAAAGTTAAACCTGACCCTGAAAATGTGCAAATTCTTTCGGTGAGAGAGAAAGCCTCAGAAGGAGTTAACGTGTTTATTTCTGCCGAAGACCCTGTTAACGACGTTCTCATAGGGTATCTGCGACTGCGCATACCTTCCGAAAATCCTCATCGACCCGAAATACTGTCCGAGCCTTCTTCGATTGTGCGTGAGCTTCACGTGTATGGCTATCTTGTTCCGATCGGGAAGCGCATTGCTAGAGCGTGGCAGCACAAGGGTTACGGCGCTGTCTTACTTTCTGAGGCGGAACGAATCTCAAAGGAAGAGTATGGTAGGCGAAAAGTTGTAGTTATAAGCGCCTTAGGAACAAAAAGGTACTACATGCGTTTCGGCTACAAATACGACGGTCCCTACATGTCTAAAATGTTGAAGAGGCAAAAGAGTTGAGTGAAAAGTTTCCGGGTTACAAAGGCAAAGTTCTTGGAATGTTGAAAGAAGCCAGAGCGGAAATTGGAGATATTATTCGTGTTTTGAAGGATGGAGAAACATATGAAGGTGTGCTTATTCCAAGGTCAGAATCTGGCGATGACAAACATATAGTGATTAAGCTGAGAAACGGCTACAACGTTGGAATCCAAGTAACTCACGAAACAAAGATTGAAAAAATCGGAACGGGAGCAAAACCTACGTTTTCAACGCCGCCTCTACCTAAACAAAAATCAAAACTTCCCAGAGTAACCATTCTCAGCACGGGAGGCACAATTGCAAGCAGAGTAGACTACAGAACAGGCGGAGTAAGACCCGCACTCACAGCAAACGACCTCTACAGCGTTGTCCCAGAACTTTCCGACATAGCCATAATAGAAACAGAAATCCTCTCCAGCGTATTCAGCGAAAACATAACGCCCAAACACTGGACAAAAACCGCAAAACACGTTGCCAACCACATTGAAAACGGCGTTGCCGGAGTGGTTGTGGCGCATGGAACTGACACAATGGGCTATACCGCAGCTGCGCTAAGCTTTGCACTACAAGACTTGCCCGTGCCAGTAATTCTAGTCGGCTCTCAACGCTCCGCTGACAGACCGAGCTCAGACGCCGCAACTAACCTAATTGGAGCCGTAAAAGCTGCAGCAAACGCGCCTTTTGCAGAAGTTGCTGTCGCCATGCATGATACAGTTTCTGACAAAGCGATTGTCTTTCATCGGGGAACCAAGGTGAGAAAGTGTCACACTAGCCGTCGTGATGCTTTCAAGTCTGTAAACGTGGAGCCGTTGGCTGAACTTGAAGATGGCAAAGTCAGAATGCTAACCGAAGTTTACAATGAACGAGACAGTAAACGAAAGTTGATGGTGAAAACCTTGTTCGACAAAAAAGTTGCCCTTGCAAAATTCTATCCCAGCATGGACGCAGGAATTATCGACTGGTATGTTGACAACGGTTTCAAAGGCATCATTTTAGAAGGAACAGGTTTGGGGCATATAGGTAACTACTGTTTCTCTGCCATAAAAAAAGCAGTTTCACAGAACATCATAGTCGGCATGACCTCCCAATGCATCTGGGGACGAGTAAACATGAACGTTTACGACACGGGTAGAGACCTTCAGGAAATCGGCGTAATCCCATTTGGAGATATGTTGCCTGAAACGGCGCTTGTAAAAATGATGTGGGTGTTGGGGCAAACAAAGGATGTTGAGGAAGCAAAGAAACTCCTCACAAAAAACATTGCCAACGAATTCTCAGACCGAACAGTTCTTGAAAAGAGCCAAAGGAGGAAGATGATTGGTGACTATAGATTATAAGAAAATAGGCTTAAAAGTAGGCTTAGAAATACACCAGCAATTAAACACCGAAAAGAAACTCTTTTGCAGTTGCAAGACAGAGCTTTTCAAGGAAGAACCAGAAATCACCTTCTTACGTAGACTGCGCCCAACACAAAGCGAGCTAGGACAAATTGACCCCGCTGCTTTTTTCGAGTTTCAAAAAGGCGTCAAAATACTATACGAAGCTAATAAAGACACGGCGTGTTTGGTGGAGATGGATGAAGAACCGCCTCATAATTTAAATCGCGAAGCGTTAGAAACAGCGCTTATCATTTCGCTTATGCTGGAGTCTAAGCCTGTTGACGAAATTCATGTCATGCGAAAAACAGTCATCGATGGCTCAAACACCACGGGCTTCCAGCGCACTTGTGTAGTAGCTTTTAACGGTAAAGTTGAAACCAAGGAGAAGACCGTTCCAATTCAACATATGAGTCTCGAAGAAGACGCAGCTCGAAAAATGGGCAAAAACAGCATCATTGTCAAATATCGTATTGATCGCCTTTGCATTCCCCTTGTGGAGGTTGCAACCGCTCCAGTTATCTATACGCCACAAGAAGCAGAAGAGGTTGCTTTGGCTATTGGGCGGATTCTGCGAGCAACAGGCAAGGTGAAAAGGGGCTTAGGCACCATACGGCAAGACTTGAACGTTTCAATTCGTGATGGTGCTCTCGTGGAGATTAAGGGAGTGCAGGAGCTTGAGCTTGTTTCTTTAGTTGTTGAGAACGAGGTTCAGCGGCAGCTTAATCTCCTAAAAATAAAAGAAGAGTTAACGAAACGAGGCGTTAAAGAAAAAGACGTTAAAAACGTGTTTGTGAACGTTACACATGTTTTTGCAAAGACTAAGTGCAAGGTTATTCGTGCTGCTCTAGAACGAGGCAAGCAAGTTCTCGCTGTCAAATTACAGAAATTTGAAAATCTCTTGAAGAAGGAATTAACGCCTGATGTTAGGTTGGGCACTGAGATGGCGGATAGAGCTCGGTTTTGGGGGCGTGTCGGCGGCATCTTTCACACAGACGAGTTGCCTGCCTACGGAATCACTGCAGAAGAGGTTGACACGTTGAAGCACGTTATGAATGCAGAGCAGGGCGATGCTGTGGTTTTTGTTGCGGACGTTTTGGGAAATGCGTCTGATGCTTTAAAAGCGGTGAACGAACGGGCAAAAGAAGCTTTGAAGAAGGTACCGCAGGAAACTCGCGCTGCAAAACCAGACGGGTCAACTCGTTATATGCGGCCTAGACCTGGCGCTGCTCGCATGTATCCTGAAACTGATGTGCCTCCCATCCAGATTTCACGGGGCTATGTTGAAAGTTTGCGTAAGTGTTTGCCTGAGTTGCCAGAGAGGAAGATGCAGCGTCTGATGCAGGATTATGGGTTGAACGAGAAGTTGTCGAAGCAAGTTCTTGATTCTGAGTTTAGCCAACTTTTCGAAGAGGCTGTTAGTAATGGTAGAGTTTCGCCTACGATGGTTGCTGTTGTTTTGACTGAGATGTTGAAGGCTTTGAGACGTGAAAATGCGGAAATTGGAAAAGTGTCTGATGAGCAGTTTTTGGAGTTGTTCCGTTTGGTGGGTTTGGGAGAGGTTGCGAAGGAGGCGGTTTCGGATATAATTGTTTGGTTGTCGAAGCACGAGGATGCAGATGTGGCGGGGGCGGTTGATGCTCTTGGTTTGGGTATGCTTTCGCGAAGTAAACTTGAAAAAATTGTTAACAGCTTAATTGAAGAGAATCGAAGTCTTTTGGTAGAGCGTGGGGAGAAGGCTTTTGGTGTTCTTATGGGTTTGGTGATGAGGCGGGTGAGAGGAAGAGCAAAAGCTGAGTTTGTAAGTAAGCTAGTGAAGAGGAAACTTAAAAATTTCAAGAAATAGTTTGCGCTGTGCATTCATGTGCCTCCTAGACTCTTTAGATTCTAAAAAGGTCCAAATAGGTGGATAATAGAAGCCAAATATGTGAGAGACACTTTTGCTGAGAGTTTCACAATTATTGAAAATTTCAAAGCGGTTTCTCTTAAAATTATAAGGGGTATTGGATAAGTTATAAATAGAAATTGAGACGGAAAATATAAAAAAACTCTTGTATGTGTGGTGTTGTTTGTTGGGTAAGCTTGACAGACCCGTCCTAGAAATCTTACAAAACTCGCCGGAACCTCTAACTTTAGCTGAAATTGCCCAAAAACTCGATAAACCAGAAAAAACCATCTTTAGAACCCTGAAAAGACTTTTCGAAAAAGGCAAAATAAACACCAGAGGGCGTCAATACACAATTGCAAAAGAATAAACCTAACTCTTCATCTCTTCCTTCTTCACACCTGACATCATAATATAAAACCCGATGAGCAAAAAACTACACTCCCAAAGATTATTGGCACAAAATTCTGCTAAGCTGGAGAAGTAGCCCAAGAATAGGAATGATAAATCACAGACGGATACCAGAGAGAGCCCAGAATAACAAAATAATCGCAATACCAAGAATTATCAAACCTAGCCAAAAAACCAGAGTCTTTTCGCTTCTAAACATAACAGCCACTCCCCGACAATTTTGACGCCACTATACCCTTTTATGCTTTTAGTGTACACATCGCGGCAGAATGATAATGGTTATTTATCTCCCTTGCCTATCTGCATAAAAGACTATGCGTTTACTGGAAGTTTATACTATGAAGCCCCTGCCTAAAAAAATCGATTTCCTCGCTACTGAAGAAAAGTGGCAACGTAAATGGGAAGAGCTAGGCATTTACCACTTTGACTGGAACGACCACTCTAAGCCCACCTTCAGCATCGACACCCCACCGCCTTATCCCAGTGGGGAATTCCACATGGGCAATGTTCTCAACTGGACTTATTTTGATATTGTCGCCCGCTACAAGCGCATGCAAGGCTTTAACGTTTACTTTCCTCAAGGCTGGGACTGCCACGGCTTGCAAATCGAAAGAAGAGCCGAAAAAGAATACGGCGTTAGAAAGTCTGAAACTCCCACATCCGAATTCATCAATCTCTGCAAGGAGTTCGTAGACAAATACATAAACGTCATGAAAACCGCCATAAAACAGCTTGGCTGTAGCAACGACTGGACAACCGAATACAAAACCATGAACCCGGACTACTGGCGTCGTACTCAGCTAAGCTTCATACTGCTCTACAAGAAGGGCTACATCTACCAAGGCACACACCCCGTAAATTGGTGTCCCAGCTGCGAAACTGCCATAGCAGACGCTGAAGTAAACTACGAAGCACGACAAGGCACTCTTTATTACATCAGATTCTCACTAGAAAAAAGCTGCTATCTAACCATCGCCACCACACGCCCCGAACTCATACCCGCCTGCGTCACCGTCGCCGTCAACCCAAAAGACAAACGCTACAAACAATACGTAGGCAAGAACATCCACGTCCCAACTACAAATCGCACCGTCAAAATAATCACAGACAACATGGTAGACCCAAAATTCGGCACAGGCGTAGTCATGATATGCACCTATGGCGACAAAGCAGACGTAAAGACTGTCGCCAAACACAAGCTTCCTAGAATCACAACCCTAACCAAAGATGGAAAAATGAACCAAAACACAGGCAAATATGAAGGCTTAACAGTTCAAGAAGCAAAAAAAGCCGTAGCTGAAGACCTTGAAAAACAAGGCTTGCTGGTTAAGACCGAGCCTATCCAACAAGAAATAGGTCTCTGCGACCGCTGCGACACTCCCATCGAAATCTTAGAAACGAAGCAGTGGTTCATGAAAACCCGACAACTAACAGACCACGTGGAAAAAACTGCCGACACCCTCAAATGGTATCCGGAATACATGAAAACTCGCCTCATCGACTGGGCAAAATCACTGGACTGGAACTGGGTCATCAGCCGCCAACGAGTCTTTGGCACCCCGATTCCTATATGGTACTGCCAAAAATGCGGCGAAATGATATTAGCAGAGGAAACTTGGCCTCCAATAGACCCAAAACAGGAAAATCCAAAAATCAAAAAATGCCCAAAATGTGGCTGCGAAAAATTCATTTCTGAAAGAGACGTGTTCGACACTTGGATGGACTCTTCAATAACCTGCGCTGTACACGCAGGATGGCCAGATAAATCTGAAAAGGAGTGGCGAAGACTTTTTCCAGCAAATCTCCACGCCTCAGGTACTGACATTATCCGCACATGGGCTTACTACCTCATGGTGCGCCACCTCGCCCTCTTCAACAAGACACCCTACAAGGCTTGTCTTATCAACGGTATGGTTCTCGGCAGTGATGGGCGCAAAATGAGTAAAAGCCTCGGCAACTACATTGCCACTCCAGAAGTGTTCAAAAAGTATGGTGCAGACACAAGCAGACAGTGGGCAGCAGGCGGCGGCACCACAGGTTCAGATATACCTTTCCGTTGGCCAGACGTAGAATATGGATGGCGTTTTCTCATAAAATTGTGGAATGCCTCTCGCTTCGCCAGTCTCCTATTGAAAGACTACAAACCTGCAAATGCTTCAAAACTGGCTCTTTTAGACAGGTGGCTTCTGGAAAGGATGAATCAGGCCACGTTGAGGATTACTGAGGCGTTGGAGAAGTGTCAATTCAACATAGCTTTGGAGGATATTAGAAACTTTGCTTGGCGTGACCTCTGTGACAACTACCTAGAAGCGGCAAAGCATAGGCTTTACAAGGGTGAAGTGTACGGCACAGAAAAACGCGAAGCTGCCCAATATACGCTTTACACTGCTCTTTACCGCCTTCTCCAACTGTTTGCCCCAATCGCTCCTCACATCACGGAAGAAATTTATCAAACCATGTTCGCCGAAGACATGAAGCATAAAAGCATACACTTGTCACCGTGGCCCCATGTGAAAAAGGAAAAAATCGATGTGAACACTATAGAGAAAGGCGACTTGCTCGTGGCAGTGATAGGTGAAATTAGAAGAGAGAAGGCGAGGAAGAGAATGCCGCTGAACGCCCCAATTAAAGAATTAAGAGTCTACGCCGGAACCAAAGAAAACGCTGAAACGCTAGCTAAGTCTTCTGAAGACATTGCGGGTACTTGCAAAATCGAAAAAATTAACATACTGCCACGAAAGAGTGAGGGTGTAGCAGTTCAAGGGTACGGTGACGTTCGGTTTATTGGCGTATAGCTAGAAAGCTTGAATGCTTATAGTTTTGCCAATGCCTTTTCGTAGTCTACGACAACATGTTTTTTACCTTTCTGGATTACTTTGTGTCCTTCTTTTTCTAGCAGTGTCTTTTGTCCTTCTGCTCCGCCAGGATATTTCGGATTTATGACTCCACCTGCTTTTAGGGTGCGCCAATAAGGTGTAATATCTTTTCCACCCTTTTCTCTTTCTTCTTTGGCGGCTTCAGCTGCAATTCTTGCGAAGATTCCTGTGGTTAAAGAGCAGCCAATAGTTGCTCCGTGTTTCTTGGCCAGAGTGGTGCGGATTTGGTTTATGGTTATGAGTTTTTCTTTGGGTACTTTTCTCATCATTTCGTCGACTTCTATCGGCGCCGGGATGACTACTGTTCCCGTGCCCCATCTTTTGCTCATTTTGTCTGTGATTTTTTCTACTCTTGGCAGGTCTTTGCTGTCGTGTAGTTTTTCAGACCAACTTTTCTTCTTTGGCATGATTTGTTCCCGGAATTAACTGTGCAATTGCCGTTTTAATAAGTCTTAGTACGCGTACAGATGGCGGATGGGCTTTTGGAGATGTCTTTGGGGTTCGAAAGAGTTTTGAATAGAACAGTGTATCTCATAAGCGTGGCTGGTGACATTTGAATGACGAAGATTAAAATTGCATTGGCTGGTGTTGGAAATTGTGCTTCAGGGTTTGTCCAAGGTCTACATTATTATAAAGATTCCGACAATGCGGAAGACGTTGTTGGGCTGAGGCGGTTAGTTCTTGGTGGTTATCATCCGCGGGACATCGAGGTTGTTTCAGCTTTTGACATTGACGCTCGAAAGGTTGGAAGAGATTTGTCGAAGGCTATTTTTGCTGAGCCGAACAACACTTTGAAGTTTGCTCAGGTTCCCGAATTAGGCGTTTCTGTTCAGAAGGGGCAGGTCTTGGATGGTGTGGGTAAGTATCTGAAAGACGTCGTGAAAGTCGATTCTTCCCCAGATATAGATGTAGCACAAGTGTTGAAGGAGAGCGATGCGGAAATTGTTGTTAATCTTCTTCCAAGTGGTGCGGTGAGGGCTTCGCGGTGGTATGCGGAGCAGGCGCTTCGGGCGGGTTGTGCGTTTGTTAATGTAACTCCTGTAGGTATTGCCAGTGATGTGGCTTGGGCGGGGCGGTTTGAGGATGCGGGTTTGCCTGTTGCAGGTGATGATTTGATTGATCAGGTGGGTGCTACTACGTTGCATAAGACGTTGATGAGGTTGCTTTCGGCGCAAGGTGTTCGTATTTCCCAGACTTATCAGCTTGATGTGGGTGGGGGGACGGAGTCGTTGGATACATTGGAGAGGAGTCGGGAGACTAAGCGGGTTGTGAAGACGAGGACGGTGGAGTCGGCTTTGCCTTATGAGGCTTCGGTTGTGGCTGGGACGACGGATTATGTAGATTTTCTACAGAACAGAAGAGACAGCTACATGTGGCTCAAAGGATTATACTTTGGAAAGGCACCAATGGAAATTGAACTGCGACTGTGCACGGTTGACGGCCCGAATGCTGGTTCTGTCCTTTTAGATATTATAAGGGCGGTTAAGGTTGCTCTTGAAAGAGAAGAAGCAGGAGCGATACTGAGCATATCTGCTTATGCCTTCAAACACCCGCCCAAAATA
>JAOUKM010000007.1 GCA_029882535.1 Candidatus Bathyarchaeota archaeon | reverse complement strand
AACCAAAATAAGCTTTTTCTGAGTAACTAGCAGCTTAAAGAAAAATTCCATTAAGAGGAAACTGAAATAAATGTACCTGTACTAGAAAAAAATGGTACAAGTACACACGCTTGAAAGAGAAATTACTTCGTCCTCTGTTCAATTGTCTTTGTCCCAATTTTTTTTGGGGACAAGGACATTTAAGCAGCCTAACCGTGATTCGTCACCTTCCTCTGAGCAACACGGGTACGCCGCTGCCCCATCAAAAAACTCCAGCAAAGCTGTTCAACTTCGCTAATTCCAAAGCACATGCACACGTATACCAACTTAAACTATGGTTTTCGGGAGATATCTCCACTGGTCGCTGGTTCGAGTCCTACCGGCGGCGCCACAGACATACCGGCGACTCTATATTCGCTTCCCGAAGAATTTTAGTCCATCCTGCTCAGTAACATACTCAAATGCGCGCGCGCAAAAAGGGGGGCATTGAAGTTGATGGTCTATTTGCTCTGGAAAATACCGAATTGGTTTCCCTCGGGATCTAGGGCGAAGGCCCACCAGCCTATTCCAGGGATCTCTTGCTTTGGTACTGTGATTTTTCCACCTAATTCCTCTATCTTCTTGCTGTACTCGTCTACAGACTCGACTGCGATGTAGGTTACTGGCTTATGTTCTGGATTCTGCTTTTTCATCATTCCCCCATTTACTCCTGGTCGTAATAGCATGCCCTTGTCATCAACAGGAATCGTTTCAATGTTCCAATACTCTGTAAAGCCCTGCATCTTCTCAATCTTCCATCCGAACAGTTTTGAGTAGAATTTCCGCAGTTTCTCTACATCGTCGGCAGGAATTTCAAAGTGCGCAATTGTATGATCTAACATTCAAAACACCATAGCAATGCTATGCCTTCTTGGTGTGCTTTTCCTTGGGCGCTCCACAGTTTGGACATGTCGCCTGTCGGCATCTACCTGTATATTCAGTCTTACATTCAGTGCAAATCCATGTTGGCATCTTGTTTACACCTTCTTTCTCCATCTAATTTAGACGCTATTGATGGTGAATCAGAGTATTTAATAGTTCCCTGCACGCGCCTGCACGTACGCAGAAAAAAAGGAGGAGATTGAGTGATATCTCCACATCGTGGAGGGTTCAAATCCCAACTCCCGCACTTTTGGACAAACTCCCCACACTTTTGAGGGATTCTACTTACGCTTCCTGAATAACTTAACAAAACCCGCAAGAGAATTATGCAAGAAACTTCTATTTCCACTTTCAATGGATAAGCACGCACATTAGCGTTTTGCAGTATTTATCCATTCTACATACTTGCAGAAAAACTCTCAAGTCCTGTAAATTTGCGCGAAGAAAAAAAGCGCGCGTTGTAAAATGAACTGTAACAATAGAGTTCGAGGTTTCTAGAACTATTCTATGGCAATATTCGAGTTTTTTCGAAACGATTCCCTTAAAAGAAGCCGTTTCCAAGTTTATTTTGGTGAAACACTTTGAAAATGAGGAAAAACATCTTCCTAACAGTCATACTGAAGACTTTGACCTTGACCTTACTACTAATGGCTGCACTAGATTATGAAGGCTCTCTTAAGACTGATGCATGCGAATACTGGAGTGAGAGTTAATGAATAAGAAAATTGTGACAACAATTTCCATTACATTGGTAATTTTGATATCTTCTTTATTGATATGGTCCCTTTTCAGATACGATGCTACCGTTCTCTCATTGACCTACCAAACCGATCCTGTCATATCATCACCCTTATCAGGTGCAGAGTATTCTTGGGAAGCAAAAGCATATAGCATACGAAATTTTGGTAACTCTCCATTTGAAGGGAAAGGATATGTTCATAGAGAAAGAATAACCTCTGAAAATAGATTCAGATACACCGAATTCCACAACCTAAATGTCACATTAAGACTAAGATTCCAGATTACTAATGCAACGGGCTACATGCTTTGTAATAAAACCTTGGATATTACAGATGGATGCGATAGGCAAATAATCTTTGAATTCAAACCTGGAGCAGTTAAGGCCGGTAATACACTGCAAATGAGGATAATCCTAAACCTAAATGTAAACTATAACTATGCTAGCGTCGATGGAGAGCAAAAGCAATTCACAATGCAAAAAGAGTGGATAAAAACAATACAAGTGCAACAAGCAGAACCAAAAAGTGGAACAACCTTCACATAACCAAGACTACACTCATTAATCACATTTTTTCTTTTTTTGTAAACACATGTCCACGCTGGAACTATCGAATTGCGCGCGTTAGCGTTTTATAGGATTCTCCATGCTTTTCCATCATCCCCAGTAATGCGCGCGCAACTTATGAAGAGGTCAATAGTCACCCAATTCACTCTTGAATGCTTCGCAGAGGTCTCTTCCCCAATTGTCGATGGCTTCCAACTTTCCGATGAAGAACCTGAGCACTGGTGGTTCATATACAAATTTTAACCCTTTTATTACATCTCGGTGGCTATATAGCCAATTTATTCTGTCAACAGCATATTCAATTTGCGATATTGTGTAAACTCTCCTTGGAAGTGCAATCCTTGTCAGTTCCAAATCAGAAAAGACTTCATTTCCTTCCTGGTCTCTTTCCATTGAAATAGTACCTCTTTCCATGCTCCTTACCCCAGAGGCTATGTAAAGGGCAGCTGTCAAAGCTCCCGCAGGATACTCGGATTGAGGAATATGAGGTAGAAACTTCATCGCGTCTAAATGACAAGCTAATCCACCTGGCGGTGTGACCACCGGAATTCCTGTTTTACGAAGTCTCTTTACAAAATATTTTATCTGCTCTACTGCACAACCTGCAAGATCAAAGTCTACCATTTCTCGCATCCCGACAGCCATAGCGCCAACTTCTCTCTGGGACATTCCCCCATATGTGAAGAAACCTTCATACACTGGAAGCCACGGCTTTATCTTTTCAAAGAGTTCCTCATTGTTTGTCGCTATACAACCGCCTCTAACGCATGTATTTTTCCTTCCACTCATGTAGAATAAATCCGCTATACCACACATCTCTTTGACTATCTCTGCAACCGTATTGCTTTCACACTCCTTTTCTCGTTGTTTTATAAGATATGCGTTTTCGCAAAGTAGACTTCCATCAAGTACCAGAGGAATGCGGTATTCACTGCAAATCTGTTTGATCTCTTTGAGATTTTTCATAGAGAACGGTTGTCCACCAAGCAAGTTAGTTGTTGCTTCCATACGAACGAAAGGTATTTTTTCCCTACCATGTTTTTTAATAGTGTCTCTCAACTTTTGTGGGTCCATGTTACCCTTGAACGGGTGAGTGCTCTCTGTTTTTAGTGCTTCATCAGCGTAGATTTCTAAGCATGTTGACCCTCCAGTCAGTTCGATATGCACCTTAGTGGTAGTAAAATGATAATTTGTAGGTATAATGCCCCCTTGTTTAGCAAAAACTTTCGATATCAAGTGTTCTGCTGCTCTTCCTTGATGAACATTCATTACATACTTATACCCCAAAACGTCTTTCACTGCATCGGCGAATTCATAAAAAGTCATACTACCTGCATAAGCATCGTCGGTTTTTATCATGGCAGCGAATTGGTTGTCGCTCATAGCATTTGTGCCGCTATCAGTTAACATATCAAGAAATATGTCCTTGGTTTTGAGCTGGAACGTGTTGTAGCCCGCCTCCTCTATAGCTTTAAGCCGGTGTTCCACTGGTATCAACCAAATTTTCTGCACCATTCTCGCCTTGTGCATCTCTATGGGTATTTCTTTACCTGAACATAATTTTATGGACATTTTTCAAACCTCGTTGGTTCCGCTGTTATCTATATCTGTTTTAATATCTCTTTCGGTCGTGACTTTCTTCATTTAACTTTGTCTAGGCTTCTTAGAGAAAGTTATAAGTGAAGCGATAAGACTATGAATGCTTTCTATAAAGCAGAGGAGAAGTTTCTTGGTTGATCTGAGTGTGCTGTTAGAAGACAGCCCTGGAAAACATGTGCTTTTGCTTGGTAACGAGGCCATTGCTAGAGGGATTTTAGAAGCGGGCATAGGCATTGTCACGACATATCCAGGCACACCAGCATCTGAGATAGGTGACTCTATCTCAGCAATTGCTGCTCAAGCCGGCTTGTATATGGAATATTCCACCAATGAAATCGTTGCGGTGGAGGTTGCTGCTGGCGCGGCAAACTGTGGAGTCAGAGCCCTTACCGCTATGAAGCACGTTGGGCTAAATGTGGCTTCGGATCTAGTTATGACCTTGGCTTATGCTGGTGTAAGGGGTGGCTTTGTTATAGTTACTGCCGATGACCCAGAATGCTATAGTTCTCAAAACGAACAAGATAACCGCTTCTATGCACTATTTTCAAATCTGCCATGCCTAGAACCGTCCAACCCTCAGGAAGCAAAAGACATGACAATTTCAGCAATTGAAATCTCTGAAAAACTAGAATTACCAGTACTGTTAAGAACCACAACTCGCACAAGCCACACGCGTGGATCTGTAGTATATGGCAGACTTACGAAACCTAACTTAAAGGGAAAATTCATTAAAGATGTAAAACGTTTAGTAATGGTTCCAGCCAATTCCAGACCCAAACACGGAGTACTTTTGAAAACGCTGGGAATGGCTAAAGGAATCAGTAATATGTCTCTCTACAACAGAGTTGTACTTGAAGGGAGAGATAGAAAATTCGGCATAATTTCTTCAAGCTCAGCTTATAACTACACAGTTGAAGCGGCAGATTTGTTAGGCATAGATGTTAGCGTCCTAAAGCTTGGCATGATACATCCGCTTCCAGAAAAAGTGATTGGAGAATTTCTGAAAAAGCATGAAAAAATAATTGTCGTTGAAGAGCTTGAACCTTACTTGGAAATGCAGATCAAGGCTATAGCCAAGGACTGTGCGCCGAAGGTCGAAATATTTGGAAAAATGAATAGGATATATTTTCCAAGGGAAGGCGAGTTTTCAATACGCACTGTCACAACAGGTTTAGCCAAGATAACTGGCAGAAAATCGCCAATAAACTTTAACAAAATTGATGAAAGATACACTGAAGTTGCCAGAGATTTGCCACTAAGACCGCCAATATTGTGTGCTGGATGTCCGCATAGAGCATCCTTCTACGTAATAAAAAAAGCTGCAGGAGAAGAAGCAATCTATACAACCGACATAGGTTGTTATGCTTTAGGAATTGCTCCACCCTCAAATATTGGAGACATAATGATATGCATGGGCGCCAGCATAGGCACTGCCCAAGGAATACGTAGGGTAACAAACGCAAAAACCATCGCGATAATTGGAGACTCTACATTTTTCCATGCGGGAATCCCAGGACTTATTAATGCTGTTTATAACAATCACAAGATTGTTGTAGTTATTTTAGATAACCTGTCAACAGCGATGACTGGACATCAACCACATCCAGGAACTGGTATAACTGGTATGCGTAGCCCAACAGAGAAAATACGTATTGAAAAGGTTGCTGAAGGGTGCGGTGTAAAAAATGTAAAAGTGGTTGACCCCTTCAAAATTAAAGAATCCGAAGCAACTTTAAAGGAGGCTCTGCAATATCCCGGGCCTTCAGTCATAGTTTTTCGAGCGCCATGCGCCTTAATGGTAGCTAGAGAAAGAAGACGCAAAAGTGCAGAAATCATGGTTTGCAAGATTACCGAGAAATGCACAAATTGCATGGCTTGCATTAAGCTGTTAGGTTGTCCAGCCTTAACCGTTGAAGAAGAAAGAGCTAGTATTAACGAATTCCTTTGCGTAGCATGTGGATTGTGCGCTTCAGTCTGCCCTTATGACGCTATAGAAAGCATGGAAGCACATTAGAGGAGGGCTATACTTTGGAAGAATTCAATATCATTTTAGCTGGTGTTGGTGGACAAGGCATACTTTTGGCAGCAGAAATTTTAGGAACTGCTGCAGTCAAAAAAGGCTGCAATGTGCGTGTAAGTGAGCTTCATGGCATGGCTCAACGAGGTGGAGCTGTGGTTTCTCATGTACGGATCGGCGAAAAGGCACTTGCACCTACTGTTTTAGAAGGTACAGCAGACGTAATCGTTGGCTTCGAACCCATGGAGGCTCTTCGAAACATCAAATTTGCCTCACAAAAAACAATAGTTCTTGTGAATACTAATCCTTTCAAAATTAGCGGAGCTGAATATCCAAAGGTCGGAGAAGTTCTTGAACAAATCAGAGGCTTTACGGAAAACATCATTTTAATTGACGCTGTAACTTTGGCGGAACAGGTAGGTGCCCTAATAACTCAGAATGTGGTGATGATAGGAGCGTTGGCAGTTACTGAGAAACTACCGATGAACGTTGAGGCTTTGAAAGGGGCATTGCATGAATTGGTGCCAGCCAAATATCTAGACATAAACCTGAAGGCTTTTAAACTAGGCTACAACGCCGTTAAAACAGCCACACACCAGTCTAGGTAGGTGGTTGTGGCGGCCATTCCATATAGCTAGCATAAGTAAAGGCGATCGTGTCTCCTCTGTGAAGTATGTGTTTTGCACATGAGTAATTTGGAAGTATCCATTCTAAGCTTCCAGAGTCCCAGTACCAGTAGAACCATCCATGCGTAGAATTGTTGGCTACACCATTTATTGATGTCACTAGTATTCCAAGCTCTCCTCCATAGTCTGTATAGTTTATGTTATCTGCTATTGAGTATATGGCTGTGAATGCGGTTGAGCCTAACGGAAGCACAGTGTTGTTATGCCAAACTTTCGTTTCGTTACCATAGCTTAGAAGAACGTTAGCTTTAAGAGAGATACCTTCCAACACGGTTGAAATATCTCTAATATAAGCGTCAAGTTGATCAGCTAGATTGTTGGTTAGGTTGTTGTACGCATCGAGTTGATCGGCTAAATCGTTGTATGAAGAAGTAAACTGGCTGGCTAGATTGTCGACTACACTGTTGTATGCAGCAATCTGATTAATTAGATTGTTATATTCATTTTGATATGTGTGATATTGGACGAAATAATAGCCAGCGACGACGGTTCCCAAAACTGCCCAGACGACCACGCCGAGAATTACATAGGTAAAGAAGCTTTTTTCCAAATGTTTTCACCTCCGAAGAATTTCTGTAAAGCTTTTGTTAGCGGAAAGAAAGCTAGTGAAAAGACAAGGAAGTTTGATACAACATGGATTAACGAAAAAGGAGCCCCGAAAACAATTGCACTTATAAACGCCGGTAATATTGGCATTCCAAGCACAATATTAGATACGGCAACGCCAAAATTTGTAATTACGTCATAAACAAGCGTAAGGAAAGCACCTAAAGCTGCCGTCTCACCGCACGAACTTAGAGTGTACGTGCCTTTCTTTGTCCGTCCATAAAGTCCACCTACAATGCCTATGATAATCATTCCAGTTATCTGGAAAGGCAACATCAGCCCGGCAAATCCCCAAGGAGATAAAAATCCGTTTATGAACATCACAGTGGTGCCTAGTGCACTACCTATAAATGTGCCGAAAAAAACACCGACGATAAAGACAAGCAAAGAAGTGAATTCGACATTTGGGGGGCGGGGCATTAGTTGAATACTTATGCATAGGGTGGATAGTATGGTGAGTAGTGCAAGGCGGCGAGTTGTTAGTGATTTCATGGAAGATTGGTTGGATTATCCATCCATATAAAACTTTCCTCTTCTCCTGCTCTTCCATGGATACGCCTCCTTGAGCCAATAATAGAAATACACTAAACGCGTCAAAACAACATCTTGTTTCTCTCTAAGATCTCTCTTGATGTCTGCCAAAGCCTCATCGATCAATGCTGAGGCAGACATGTCTGTGAACTGTGCATAGGCTTTGAAGGCTGTTCGGTAAATGTATCTGGTTCCCTCCCTTGCCATGGTGCCTAGCCACCGTCTGAGCGCTGGATCCTCCCAGTTGACACTTACCAACATTTTGTTCTGAAGCTCCCATAGGAAATAAGTAACGGGGCACGCCATGGCACCGCCTTACATAAATATGTTGAGTTGGGGGTTTAACCTAAGGAAAGTTTATATAAATTGCGTATCACTTTCGGTAGTTAGCTTCAAAACGCTGGAGACTTAAAATGTCAAAAGAATTCCGCCACATCACCCGAATAGTAGAAACAGACCTAGATGGCACCCTAAAAGTAGCCCGAGCCATCTCCAAAATAAAAGGAATAGGAATCAGCATGGCAAACACCATAGTAAAAAAAGGCGAAATAAACCCAGAAATCCGCCTCGGATTTCTCTCAGACCAAGACCTAGAAAAACTAGAAGATATAATAGAAAATCCAACTAAGTACGATTTGCCAGAATGGCTTTTTAACCGCCAAAAAGACTTAGAAACTGGAAAAAATTTACATCTCACGGGCTCCGACCTTGTTCTTCAAACAAAAACAGATATAAATCTTCTAAAAGCCACAAAATCGTGGAAAGGCTACCGCCACTCCTACGGGCTTAAAGTGCGTGGTCAGCGGACTAAAACCACTGGAAGGAAAGGAAAGGCTATAGGCGTCAAAAAGAAACAGAGGCCTATGGGGGCTAAGAGGTAATGGGTGATCCAAAAAAGCAGCGAAAGAAATATGAAACTCCTAGGTTTCCATGGCGAATTGACATATTGCAGGCAGAACTTAAGCTGCTTGGTCAGTATGGACTGCGAAACAAAAGGGAATTGTGGCGCCACAAGACAGCGCTATCAAAGTTCCGAGGCATAGCACGTTCCATATTAGGCATGCCTGAGAAAGAAGGACAAAAATTGAAGGAACAACTTCTCAACAGACTGGATAGACTTGGAATACTTCCAGAAACTGCCGCCCTAGACGATGTGCTAGATCTAGCAATCGAAGACATTCTTGAAAGAAGACTACAATCTCTTGTTTTTCAGAACGGCTTAACCAAATCAGTATATCAAGCTCGTCAGCTTATAACACACGGTCACATAGCTATTGACGGAAAAAAAGTAACGTCACCAAGCTACTTAGTGCTAAGAGATGAAGAAGCTCACATCACTTATGCACCCACCAGTACTATAGAAAACCCAAATCATCCATTGCGTCAAAATCTAGTCAGTACGCCTCAAACCGAAACCAAAAAATAGACGATAAAGAGGAGCAGACTGCAGCATGAGTAAGAAAACCGAAAAATGGGGCGTCGTTCACATCTACAGCTCATACAACAACACTATCATACACGTAACAGACATCTCAGGAGCAGAAACAATTTCAAGAACCAGTGGCGGCATGTTCGTAAAAGCAGATCGCCTAGAATCTTCACCATACGCCGCCATGCGCGCTGCAAGTGCAGCCGCTTCAACTGCAAAAGAAAAAGGCATAACAGCCATACACATAAAAGTAAGAGCACCTGGCGGCTCAAGCGCCAGAACCCCAGGCCCAGGAGCACAAGCAGCAATAAGAGCTTTAGCAAGAGCTGGGTTCCGCATAGGTCGCATTGAAGAAGTTACGCCCATTCCTCACGACGGCACTCGAAGAAAAGGTGGTCGAAGAGGTCGAAGAGTGTAATACCGTGTGTTTTGCAGTGTTAAAAATGTTGGCTAATATGGCTATGGAAGGAACGTAAAACTCGTGAAAATTCAAATCTTAGAGAAGAACGACGTTTCTTTGCGTTTGCTTATTGAAGGAACTAACACGGCTTTCATGAACACGTTGCGAAGAATAATACTCTCCGAAGTACCTACCATGGCCATGGACGACGTAGTTATCATCGAAAACTCCTCCCCACTTCAAGACGAATTTCTAGCCCACCGAATTGGACTAATCCCATTGAAAACAGATTTAGACACCTACAACTTGCCTGAAAACTGTACATGCAAAAGCGAGTTTGGATGCAACCTCTGCCGCGCGTCCTTAGTGCTGGAAGCAGAAGCAGAAGACCATATCATAAACGTGTATTCCGGTGACTTCAAGTCAGAAAATCCATCTATAGTTCCCGTGAGCAACAAAATTCCCATAGCCAAGTTAGCGCCAGGACAAAAAATAAGACTAGAAGCCTACGCGCGGTTGGGAAAAGGTAAAGATCATGCGAGATGGCAGCCCGTTTCTATGTGTGCTTACAAGTATGTGCCAATCATTACAATAGACACTAAACTTTGCAACTTGTGTAGTGACTGCATAAAGGTTTGTCCAAAAAATATCCTTATAAAAGCAGGAAACAAGATTGAGATTCGAAACATTGAAAACTGCACTATATGTCAGGACTGTGTAGATGCTTGCCCAAAAAAACCTAAAGCAATAGAAGTAACTTGGGACGAAACCTCCTTTGTTTTCGGCATCGAATCAACAGGCGCCCTTTCGACGGAAAGAACCCTGCGAGAAGCATTTAATATTCTGGAAGGAAAATTGAAGGATTTTTTAAACCAATTAACAGTGAAGAAAGATGAAAAAAGGACAGCCTGACAACCCACAACAACTAAGTCTCATTCGCTTTTTGAAGAAAGCAGCGAAAGAAAATGATGCACGAATATGGAACAGCATAGCCAATGCTGTGTCCAAGACAAGAAGCAGACGCGTGTCCGTGAATTTGAGCCGCATAAATCGGCACACCAAGAAAGGCCAAGTAGTGGCGGTAGCTGGCAAAGTTCTTGGAGCTGGAACTCTTTCTCATCCTATAACAGTTGCCGCTTTCGCATTTTCAGCTACAGCTAGAGAAAAAATAAAAAAGGCAAAGGGAAAGTGTTTGACGTTTCCCGAATTGGTGAAGAAAAATCCTAAGGGCTCGAACGTAAGAATTGTTGGGTAAAAAATATGAAACCTCAAAGCAAACTGGTAACAATTGTTGACGCGGACAATTTGATATTGGGCCGAATGGCAACTGTAGTTGCAAAACGCCTTCTTCAAGGTGAAAGCGTCATAATACTAAACGCGGAAAAAGCAGTCATATCTGGGAAAAGACTCAGTAGAGTAAAAGAGACGAAACAGAAGTTGGAAATTGGGCATCCTCGAAAAGGTCCATATTTTCCTAAACGTCCTGACCGATTTGTGAAACGAGCAATTCGAGGAATGCTACCTCGAAAAAAGCCAAAAGGTATAGAAGCATATAAAAGGCTACGTGTTTTCATCGGGGTGCCTAAAGAGTTTAAAGACCATCAGTTGGAAATAATATCGGAGGCAAGAGCTGAGAAGCTAAAATGCCCCTACATTACTGTGGGCAAGCTGGTTGAAGAAATTGGGTGGATCCCGGTAGGCGAGTAAAATGCCAAGTTCAAAGAAAATAGTAACAATTAGTGGAAAACGAAAAACCGCTATAGCTAGAGCTACAATAAGAGCAGGCAGAGGGAGAATTCGAATAAACAATGTTCCCCTAGAGATCTTTGAGCCGCAGATCGCTCGATTGAAAATTACGGAAACTCTTCTTCAAGTTGGTGATGAACTCAGGAATCAGATGGACATAAACATAAAAGTCTCTGGTGGTGGTTTCATAGGACAGGCAGAAGCTGTGAGAATGGCGATGGCTAGAGGACTATTAAAGTGGACAAAAAGCAAACATTTGCAGTCGGTCTTCACCGAATATGACAGAACCATGCTTGCAGGTGACCCTCGACGAAAGGAATCTAAAAAATTTGGAGGCCCAGGTGCACGTGCTAAACGCCAGAAAAGCTACAGATAAAAAAAGGATGGACTGAAAAATGATTGTTCCTGTTCGCTGTTTCACATGCGGCAAAGTAATAGGCGACAAATGGGAAGACTTCGCTAGACGAGTAAAAGAAGGGGAAGATGCAGGCAAAGTCTTAGATGACCTCGGCGTAACGCGTTATTGTTGCCGAAGAATGCTTCTTTCTCATGTAGAAATTATCGATGAAATCATTAAGTTTTATGACACTGGAAAAAAAAGACAGATGAGACCACCGTAAAGGGGGGAGATGCCTAGGCTTGTCCAGTCAAATAAAGGAAGTTGTGGCGCGCAGAATTTTCAATAGTCGTGGAGACGAAACAATAGAAGTGGACATAGAAACTGAGTCTGGTTTTGGAAGAGCAGCCGCGCCAGCGGGAGCGAGCAAAGGCTTGGCTGAAGTTGTGTATTATCCAGAAGGCGGTGTAGAGACCGCAGTAGAGATCGTTGAAAAATCAATTGCACCTAAATTAGTTGGCATGGATGCAAATGAACAAGAAGAAATAGACTATCTTCTTCACGAAATCGACGGAACGGGATACTTCAAAAAGATAGGAGGAAACACTGCGTACGCTATCTCTTTGTGTGCCGCAAAAGCAACATCCGACTCTTATGATGTGCTATTATATGAATATCTTGGAGGTCACCTTGCTTATGAACTCCCATTTCCTCTAGGAAATGTTTTAAGCGGAGGTAA
Source organism: Candidatus Bathyarchaeota archaeon (assembly GCA_029882535.1). Lineage (NCBI taxonomy): Archaea > Thermoproteati > Candidatus Bathyarchaeota > Candidatus Bathyarchaeota archaeon. The sequence continues at coordinate 44,662 of JAOUKM010000007.1, read as the reverse complement.
ACACGCCCATGGTAGAGCTCCTGATATACAAGAATTTTTGGTTTTACCCATCTATGCAAAGTCTTTTTGGGATGCTGCAAAGGCAAACGTGGCGTTCCATAGAAAAGTGGGTGAAATTCTTAGAAAAACCAAGAAAACGTTTACAAGTGGAAGAAGCGATGAAGGCGCTTGGATTGCCGACGTAAATAACTACGAAGCTCTAGAGCTCATGATGCAAGCATGTGAAGAGGTTTCAAAGCAGCTTGGATTCGAATGTAGAGTAGGAGTAGATGTTGCTGCTTCAACTCTTTGGAACTCCAAAAAGAAATGCTACATTTATTCTCATGAAAAAACCAAAAGAACACCCGAAGAGCAGGTGGAATATGTTTTGGAATTGATCGAAAAATACAACCTAATTTACGTGGAAGACCCATTTCACGAGGAGGATTTTGAAAATTTTGCGTGGCTAACAAAAACAGCCAGCAACTGCCTCATTTGTGGCGACGACTTGTTTGTTACAAATGTTAAACGACTAAAACATGGAATCAAAAAAGCCGCTGCTAACTCGATAATAATAAAGCCCAATCAAATAGGAACACTTACCGACGCTTGGGAAGCCGCAAAAACGGCTAGAGAAGCACTATACGCGCCGGTAGTATCGCATAGGTCAGGCGACACTGTGAATGCGGAGATTGCTCATTTGGCGGTAGCTTTTCACTGTCCCATTATTAAGACGGGCGTGATTGAAGGAGCTCGAATCGCAAAAATTAACGAACTTATCAGGATAGAAGACACGCTTGGAAAAAGAGCGAGAATGGCTAAAATTCCGTTAAAGGAGGAAAATATTGCTGTCAGAAAAAGAAGAAAATGAAAAAACTGAGAATGCCGGGAATATCGAGAAGACGAATTTACAGGAAAAAAGTGATGAAGAATTAGCAGTGGCAACTGAAGAAGAACTCTTATTACCACGTGATACGCTACTCTCCGCAGGCATCCACATAGGCACACGTATGAAAACGAAAGACATGGATCAATTTATCTACCGTGTAAGACCTGACGGTTTGTTCGTGCTGGATGTTAAGAAAACAGATGAACGTATACGCATCGCAGCGAAATTCCTTTCAAGATTTGAACCAGCAAAAATCGCTGTTGTTGCAGCTCGACTTTATGCACGTTATCCAGCAACGAAGTTCTGTGAAGTAACAAAGGCAACATCTATTGCAGGAAGATTTGTTCCCGGGCTGTTCTCAAATCCTTTTTATCCAAAACACATCGAACCAGCAGTCATTATTGTTTCTGACCCGAAAGCTGATTTGCAAGCTGTGAAAGAAGCAGGGATTATGGGCATTCCAGTCATCGCATTGTGTAGCACTGATAACGAATTTTCTGGCGTAGACTTTGTGATTCCAACGAACAACAAGGGTCGAAGAGCTTTAGCAGTCATTTATTGGATGCTGGCGAGGCAAGTGCTTCGTGAGAAAGGAGAATTGGCGCTTGACAAAGACTTGGAGTTGTCCATTGACGATTTTGAAGCAAGAATATCACGAGTTGAATAGCCAACTGAGGGTACGTCAGTGAAAATAAGGAGATCATGCCAAGCGGGAAGTTTCTACGCTGGCATTCCAGAAGCATTAAAAAAACAGATAGAAAACTGCTTCACCCACAAACTGGGCCCTGGGAAGATTCCAATTGTGCAAAAGGGCTCAAGAAATGTTGTTGGCTTAATTTGTCCTCACGCTGGTTATATGTACTCAGGTCCAGTGGCTGCCCATTCATACTCCTGTTTGGCTGCTGACGGTAAGCCACATGTCATCGTGATTTTTGGTCCAAATCACACTGGGCAAGGTAGCGGGTTAGCGGTTATGAAGGAAGGAGTTTGGCGAACACCCTTAGGTGACGTACAAATCGACAAAGAAACTGCAGACCAGATTTTGCGCAAATCAGGAATTATTGATGTAGACGAGTTGGCGCATGTTTTTGAGCATTCTATTGAAGTTCAGCTTCCTTTTCTACAGTATCTTTACGGCTCAGCTTTCACGTTCGTACCCGTAAGTTTTCTGATGCAAGATTTTGAGTCAAGCCGTGAAGTGGGTCAAGCTGTCGCAGAGGCTTTGGATGGAAAAAACGCTGTAATAATCGCCTCTACAGACATGACACATTATGAGCCCCACGAGTTAGCGGAAAAGAAAGATAGGAAAGCGCTTAGTGCCTTAGAAAAGCTGGATGAAAAAGAGTTTTATTCAACTATTGAACGTTATCACATAACTGCCTGCGGTTATGGTCCAGTTGTGGCTCTTATTACTGCAGCCAAACTTTTCGGCGCCAAAAAAGGTCAAATTCTTTGCTATAAAACAAGCGGTGACGTTACAGGAGATTATTCGGCTGTTGTCGGTTACGCTTCTGCTGCGTTCACAAAATAGGAAAGGTAGTGGTGTCTTTGGCAGTAACAGCCTCTGCACCAGCCAAAATAATACTGTTCGGCGAGCACTTCGTCGTTTACGGCGAGCCAGCAATCGTGTTAGCCATTGACAAGCGCGCCTATGTAACAGTAACTCTGCGAAATGACAAACGTATACGTGTGCTTTCAAGAGATTTAGGCGTGGCTGGTTATTTCGAAAATAATCGTTTTTCAGCAGAAAAAGGCAAAGAAAACATCCGAGCTAAACTGGAACCGATAATGGTTGCAGCAAGGAAAGTCTTAGGCCAACATCGTGGAAAGAATGTGGGCGTCAGTGTTGAGATTAACTCCTCAATTCCAGTTGCCGCAGGGCTAGGTTCCTCCGCAGCGGTAGCGGCTGCAACCGCACTTGCAATGAGCAGATTGCTGAATGTAGAATTAGCACAGGAAGATGTTTTTCAGATTGCCTATGACGCTGAGAAGCTGATTCACGGCACTCCCTCGGGCGTAGACCCTACAATTGCAACGTATGGCGGCGTCGTATTATATCAAAGGAATAAGGGTTTCACTCGGTTGGAAGTGGCTGCTGACATTCTTCTTGTTATCGGAAACACCTGCATAGAAAGATCTACTGGAAGCTTAGTTGCGGAAGTGAAAAGGATACATGACTCGTATCCGTCCATTGTTGAGCCAGTAATAAAGAGTGGAGGCGAAGTTGCTTGTGCTGCTGTCAAGGCGTTGCAAAATGGCGACTTAGCACTGTTAGGCGAGCTTATGAACATCAATCACGCCCTTCTTTATGCTGTCGGCGTTTCAAACGAATCGTTAGAAAGACTGGTGTTCGCAGCAAGGAAAGCTGGAGCGTTAGGTGCAAAATTGACAGGCGCAGGGGGAGGGGGCTGCATTATTGCTTTAGCCAAACCGAAGAATTTAAAGCATGTCCAAAAAGCTATTGAGCAGGCTGGCGGAAGGGCTTTTGTTGCTAGAAGAACTGCGGACGGAGCTAAAATTGAAGAGCAGAGCTGAAGCCAAGTTGATGGTTTTGAAGCTCGGCGGCTCCGTGATAACAGATAAAGGAAAACCCATGACTCCCAACCTAGATGCCATACAGCGGCTGGCAAAGGAAATAGCTGACGCAAATGTTGAACGTTTAATTATAGTGCATGGCGGCGGCAGCTTCGGTCATCCTCTAGCAAAACAATACAAGATCAAAGAAGGCTACGAAGATCCATCACAAATTGAAGGCTTTTCAAAAACCCATCAAGCCATGCTTGAACTGAACAAACTAGTTGTGGATGCTCTAATACGCCATAATATTGCTGCTTTTTCTGTTTCTCCGTCGTCCTGCATAGTTACGAAGGCTAGACGAATTCAAATCTTCTACAACAGCACGTTAATCCAGCTTTTAGACATAGGGTTTGTGCCTGTGCTTTTTGGAGACGCAGTTCTAGACAACAACATAGGATTCACAATACTCTCTGGTGATCAGCTAGTTGCCACCTTAGCAACAAAGTTCAAGGCTAATAAGATAATTATTGGCGCTGACGTAGATGGACTACACACAGCAGATCCGAAGACTGACGATTCTGCACAACTAATACCGCACATCACATTGCAGGAATTGAAAACTTTGCTACACAATATTGAGAAAGCAAAAGTAACCGACGTGACAGGGGGGATGTTGGGCAAAATTTTAGAACTGATACCAGCTATTGACGCTGACATTCCGACGATAATTGTTAATGCTGCCGAGGAATGTAATGTTTACAAGGCGCTTAGGGAAGAAAAAGTAGTCAGTACATTAATCGAAAAAGAGTGAACTGTATTGCCTAATCAGACAGAGAATAGAAAAGCTGAACACATAAAAATCTCCTTAGAAGAAGATGTAGGGGCTAGACGAATTACTACTGGTTTTGAAAATGTCTACTTCGTGCACCAAGCTTTGCCTGAAATTGACCGCGACAAAATCCGTCTCACTACGAATATCTTCAGCCACAAATTTTCTGCTCCAATTTTTGTTGGTGCCATGACTGGAGGTACAAGAGAAGCCACAAAAATCAACACGTTTATCGCCAAAGCAGTTGAGGAGCTTGGCTTAGGAATGGGTGTTGGAAGCCAAAGAGCCGCGATAGAAGAACCTAAACTAGAATCGACTTATAAAATTGTTAGAAAAAAGGCGCCAGACGCCTTTTTAGTTGCCAACATTGGAGCGCCTCAACTTGTACAAGGATATGGCGTGAAGGAGGCTGAAAAGGCGGTGGAAATGATTGAAGCCGATGCTTTGGCTATTCATTTGAATCCGTTGCAGGAAGCGATTCAACCAGAAGGTGAGGCAGGTTATGCTGGTGTTCTTCAGAAAATAGAGGAGATAGCAAAGGCGCTTCAAATACCCATAATTGTAAAGGAAACAGGAGCAGGCATGTCTGCTGAGGTTGCTAAGAAGCTAGAACGGGTTGGAGTGAAAGGTATTGATGTTTCTGGTGCTGGTGGAACGAGCTGGGCAGCTGTAGAGTATTATCGGGCAAAAGCTGCTGAAGACGTGTTTCGCCGACGGTTGGGCGAGAGCTTCTGGGACTGGGGCATACATACCGTAGCAAGTCTCGTCGAAGTCAGCCACTCTACAAAACTTACAGTTATAGCCTCAGGTGGAGTGCGAACAGGCACAGATGTGGCAAAAGCATTAGCGCTAGGCGCGAGTCTAGCCAGCATGTCCACCCCTATACTACGTCCAGCTACTAAAAGCGCAAGTGAAGTGAAGAAAGCTTTGAATTTCTTTGTTGAAGAGTTGAGAAACGCCATGTTTCTTGTCGGCGCAGAATCGGTGGACGAGTTAAAGAAGGCTCCTGTGGTGTTGTTGGGAAAGACAGCGGAGTGGTTGGAAAAGCGAGGTTTCAAACCTGAATTGTATGCGAGGCGATGACTATGGAGATTGGTGTTGAGAAGTTTTTAGAAAAGCAAGTTGCTGTTATTGATGAGATGATTGAAAAATATATCCCGAGAAAATTTGAGAAAGACGCAGTTGTCTTTGATCTTAGTGCGCCAAGATACGCGTACAACCTCGAGGCTTTAGACAAAGCAATTGCGGAGCCTATCTGGGAGTTTCTCGACCGAGGCGGAAAACGTTGGAGACCCAGCCTATTTCTATTAATCTGCGAAGCCCTAGGAAAGAGTCCCAAAGACTTCCTAGAATACGCCATAATCCCCGAAGTCATACACAACGGAACGTTGATGGTAGACGACATAGAAGACCAATCAGAACTCCGCAGAGGCAAACCGTGCACCTACAAGCTGTTCGGCTTGGACATAGCCATAAACTCTGGCAACGCTATGTATTACCTTCCCCTCTTGTCTCTTGTTAAAAATCGAGACAAAATCCCACCTGCCACATTGAACAAGGCTTACGAGATTTACGTGCAAGAAATGATTAACCTCAGCTTCGGCCAAGCTATGGATATCGCGTGGCACAGAGGACTTGCAGATGCTGACAAGATAGGTGAGCAGGATTATTTGCAGATGTGTGCTTACAAGACTGGAACTTTAGCTAGGATAGCGGCAAGGCTGGCTGCAGTTTTGTCGGGTGCTGATGACGAGTTGACTGAAATATTGGGACGTTTTGCAGAGGCGGTTGGTGTTGCTTTTCAGATACAAGATGATGTCTTAGACTTAACTGGAAAAGCGTTTACTGAGAAGAAAGGGGCGCTGGGAATGGACGTTTCTGAAGGCAAACGGACATTGATTGTTATTTATACTTTGCAAAAAGCAACATCTATAGACAGAAAGCGACTTAACGAAATTTTAACCATGCACACAAACGAGCAGAAACTACGTGACGAAGCCATAGCCATTATGGAGAAGTACAACGCTATTGACTATGCAAAAAAGTATGCACGTAAAATCGTGAGAGAAAGCTGGAACAATGTTGACAAGCTACTCCCTGCTTCAGCTGCAAAAGAAAAATTAAGAGCCTTTGCAGACTATCTTATCGAAAGAAAAATCTGAGAATTTGAGTGACTTCGTTGTCTTTTAACGCCGAACTTAGAGAAAAAATAAAGAAAATTGCATTGCTAAATGCTGTTCGCCATGAAGGAAAAGCGTATCCAGCGCCAGTTATCGGTAAGTTACTTGCTGAAAAACCGCGTTTGAAAGCGAAGGTTAAGGAGATAGTGCCCATTGTGGCAGAGGTTGTTGAAGAAGTTAACAGCCTCTGTTTTGAAGAGCAGAGAAAGATTGTGGAAGAGAATTGGCCTGAGGCTCTCGTTCGAGAGAAAGTTGAAGAGGAGAAGAGGCTTCCACCTTTGCCAAACGTAGACAAGTATAAAGTGGTTGTGACGCGTTTTTCTCCTAACCCCGACGCGCCTATTCATCTCGGCTCTGCGAGGGCGATAATTCTGTGTCATGAATATGCAAAGATGTATGGGGGAAAGTTTCTTGTGCGCTTTGAAGACACTGACCCCAAACTGAAACGTCCGCAGCTACAGTTTTACGACTTTATAAAAGAGGACTTAAAATGGTTAGAATGTGAGCCTGACGAGTATATTATTCAAAGCGACCGTTTACCCATCTATTACGAACATGCAGAGCGATTGCTTAAAGAGGGCAATGCTTACATTTGCACCTGCAAGTCTGAAGCGTTCAAAAAACTGATTTTAGCCAAAAAACCATGCTCCTGCCGCAGCGTGCTGCCTGAAGAACAGTTAAAACGTTGGCAAAAAATGTTCGATGGCACTTACAAGGAAGGAGATGCTGTTGTCCGCGTCAAAACAGACCTTACACATCCGAATCCAGCGGTTCGAGATTGGCCGGCACTGCGCATAATCGACACCGAGACTTATCCGCATCCTCGAGTTGGCAGCAAATATCGTGTTTGGCCGCTATACAACCTTGCATGCGGCGTAGACGACCACCTCATGGGCGTGACTCACATAATACGTGGAAAAGAGCACTTGACTAATCAGACTCGACAGGAGTACATGTATCGCTATTTCGGCTGGACGTACCCAGAAGCCATTCATTATGGACGAATGAAAATCACTGGGGCGTCCTTGAGCAAATCGAAGATTGTGCAAGGCATGCGTGATGGACTCTATAAAAGCTGGGACGATCCAAGGTTGGCTACCTTTGCAGCTCTTAGACGTAGAGGCATACAAGCAGACGCAACAAAACGGTTGATCGTCGATGTGGGACCTAAAACGCAAGACGTGACGCTCAGCTGGGAAAATCTGTACGCATACAACCGAAGGATAATTGAACCTAAAGCAAACCGTTACTTCTTTGTGCACAACCCAAAAAAACTGATTGTACGCTATCTTCCCAAACCATTTGCAGCAAAAATTCCCTTGCATCCTGATTATCCGGAAAGGGGTTTTCGACAATTCAACGTCATACCAAAAGATGGTGTTGCGCGGTTTTGGGTGGCAACAAAAGATGTTGAGAGAATGGAAAAAGGCCGAGTAATACGGTTTATGGAGTTGTTCAATATAAGGATAGACTGTATGGAAGAAGATGTTGTGAAGGCGATGTTTCATAGCCAAGAGTATGGGGAAGCTAAGAAAGTTAAGGCGCCTTTAATTCATTGGATTCCTGAAAATACCGTCGTAAAGTGTCAAGTGGTGTTACAAGATGCGTCTGTTGCTAAGGGCTTAGTTGAAGAGAGTTGTAAGCAGCTACAAGTTGATGCTGTCGTGCAGTTTGAAAGGTTTGGCTTCGTAAGAATAGACAGCGACGAAGACGGCTTAACTACCGCTTATTATTGTCATCGTTGAAGCAGTATAGGGATAAATATGAATGAACGGAAATATGCTCTGTTTGGAGTAGCTGGCCCTCTAGTAGCGTATCTTTTCATCGCAGTCTCCATAATTTTGTCTCCTTGGTTTAGCTAGTCGGATAATGCCTTAAGTGATCTTGGACACGCCGTTAGAAGCGACATTGCACCAGTGTTCAATTTTGGCTTGCTGCTAGTTGGATTCTTCATCATGATTTATTCGATCACAGCTTTTAGGAATCATGCCAAGTATACCAGCTACTGCTTGTTAATCTCGGCTTTACTGCTTCAACTGGTTGCTACTTTTGATGAAGTGTACGATTCTCTCCACTTTTTTGTGTCGGTGCTATTTTTTGTGTCATTGGGCTTCGCTTCAGTAATCTACACTGTGGAAAGAAAATCTGTTGTAGCCTTGGCAGATTTTATGATATGTTTAGGTTCATGGATATTATATTCAGCGGGAATTTATAGCTTGGGAATCGCGGTGCCTGAAACCATATCATCATTGGCAACCATCTCATGGGTTTTTTTGTCTGCTCTCAGAATTTACCTCGGCAAATCGAATCGTTAGGTGCTGAAGTGGAATAACCGCAATATGGACATTGCAATTTCGAGAAATATGAATTTCAAATAGTTACTCAGATTTCTTAAGAGATTTATTCACAGCAATGAATCATAAGAAAGGAGAGACAATGCTATGCCTCGTTCAAGATTAGAAAAGTATCTAAGCATTCTCGAAGCTCTGGTTCCTCAGTCTTTAAACTTTGAGGACGTTTCGTATGAGGCTGACATAGAGTGCAGGACGCTGAAGAGATACTTGAACTTTTTAATTTCAAATAATCTTGTCGAAGAACGACCTCTAAACAAGAAAAGAGTCGTTTACGCTATTACTGAAAGAGGATTGGCAGTAGTCAAAACGTTGAAAGCGCAAAGATACTTGCAGAAACTTAAGAATATTCTGCCAGTTGTTGAGGAAGCAAGCGAAGTTGGACCGTTACTTTCAAAGCATGTTCGCCAATTCGAAGAGGAAAGTTAGTGTCTTTGCTGGGTCAAAAATGTGGTTTTTTTTTAAGACACACAAAGAATTTTACTCTTTTAAAACACGAACGTTTAGCGTAAACGGTTTTGTGCAATAGAGGGGTCTTAATTGAGCGTAAAGAAAATGAGCTCTCAAGTATTCAAGAAGATTGAAGAAAGCCTCGAAGCTGAAGGGAGTTATGCGGACTCCGAGGAGTCGACAGTTAAAATTAGTCTTAAGGACATGACTCAAGAAGAGAAAATACAAGAAGCCGGCAAACCATTGTACCTAAAAAGATACGAATAATGGCAAAAAATCTTGCTATTGGCTCTACGCACTTTGCTTTATGTCACCCTTCAAGATTTATTCCACTTCCAGCTCAGCCATTAAACCCTTCGGCGGATATAAGAACATGTGGCTTTTCTCAGGCGAAAACCCAACTGTTACCTCATCAGCCTCTTTGAGCCATTCCCCTCCCAAACTCGGCCTTACAACAATAATTGAGTCATCATTAGCTAAGCGAATTTCGTAGCGAATATCCGTTCCTTCAAACCGAACTTTCTCAATAACTCCATTTAACCCATTTACCAAATTTTTCCGTCCCTTTGCTATCTCGAAAGCTTCAGGTCTAACTGCCAAAACAACCCTCTTATCCATCTGGGCTGCCTTGTTTTTCTTGGCGCTAACTTTCAAGTCACCACGTAATCTCACCGTTGCCACGTCACCTTTGACTCCAGTCACTCGTCCTTCGAGAAAATTGGATTCTCCGATAAAATTAGCCACAAAAATCTGCTGAGGTTTCATATACAACTCGTAAGGCGTTCCCACCTGAAGTATGCGACCTTTTTTCATAACAGCGATTCTGTCAGAAATAGCCATTGCCTCCGCTTGATCGTGAGTTACGTGGATAGCCGTTAATCCCAAGTCCTTCACAAGTCGTCTGATTTCGTATCTAAGTTCATTACGAATTTTTGCATCCAAAGCGCCGAGAGGTTCGTCTAACAGAAGAATTTTTGAGCCAGCGGCTAATGCCCTCGCCACTGCGACACGTTGCATCATGCCACCACTTAACTCGTGTGGGTAAGCATCAAAACGCTTTTCCAGCTTCACCATCTCCAACGTTTCACGACCGAGGCTCGCAGCTTTTTTCTCTTCCCAAGCTTTTACTCTGGGTCCGTAGGTTACGTTGTCGAAAACATTCATGTGTGGAAACAAGGCATAAGTTTGAAAGACGAAGCCGATTCCACGGTCTTCTGGAGGGACATTGTTGACTAAGGCGTCGTCTATGTAGATTTTTCCTTTGGTTGGATGAATTAGGCCTGCAATTGCTCTGAGTAATGTTGTTTTTCCGCAGCCGCTTGGTCCTATGAGTGAAAAATATTCTTTATCGTGAACTTCTAAGCTAACGTTGTCAACTGCTAGAATTTTCTTTCCGAAACGTTTTGTTACTCCTTTCAATTGTATTTTCGGCATCAACACTCACCATCCATGTTAGTAGACAGCTTTTCTCCCAGCTCCTAATTTAAGGAAAAGTAGCACTATAAAAGAAAGAACGATGAGGATTCCGCAGCCTAACCCAATGTCGGATGGAGTAATGGTAGTTAACTGATTGTTTTGATATTCGCTAAGCCATTCTACAAGTAGCACGGGCACTGTTCGCAGCTGAGACACTACAGCAAGAGTTGCCCCAGTTTCACTTACACTTCTCGTTAACACCATGATGGCACCAGCAAGCAACGAATACTTCGTCAAGGGCAAAATTATAGTTCTGAACACAGTAAAAGGTTTAGCTCCATGAATACGAGCAGCATTTTCTAATTCTATGTCTGTACGCTCTATTGCAGCGACCAAAGATCTTACAAAGTAGGAATAAGTGATTGAAAGATGTGCTAAAATTAGCAACATTATCTCTGGCACAAATGCAGAGCTAGTCCAAAAAATACTGAGAGAAACTCCCAGAGCTGTAGAAGGCACAATTATTGGGATGTTGATGAGGATGTTTAAAACAGCTGAAACGGATCTTCCCAGCCTTTTTCGCGCAATTAAAACCGCCATGGGCAGCCCTGCCAATATGCTTAATAATGTTGCGAGTCCTCCGACAAGATAGGACAAGCCTAAACTTGACCAATACTCTTGCCAAATTCCAGACCCCGAAACTGCATTGTTTATGGTGCCGTCCATTATCGCGTTAAACGTCGGTAACGCTACGAAAAGTGAAGGAATTATGACCAATAAGGAGAAGACTAGTAGTGTTAATGTGTCTCTAGTAGCAGCTACACCTTTTGAACTTAACTTTCTTTCGAACGAAGGCCAAACACGTTGAATAGGAACATTTAGTTTCGACCCAAAAAAAAGTATCGCGCCGAAAATCGCGCACGAGATTAATATTAGTATCAGGCTTACAAAAACCAAAGGACCTAGCTGACCTTGGATTTTCATATTTTTTACAAAGATTGCGCCGTTTTCAAAAAAAATTCCAGCCACCATCATCGTCGCTCCTGTTTCACTAATTGATCTGGCAAAAGCCAACACGAAAGCACCGATTAAACTAGGCTTCAATATTGGGAAAGTGACGGTTCTATCTACAGTGAAAGGTGGCGCCCCTAGTGTTCTAGCCGCTTCTTCAAAAGTGCGTTGATAATCGAGAAGCGCTCCCACCATAACCCTTACAACCACAGGGAAAGAAAAAACAAAGTGGAGAAGTATTACAAGGAGCCATCCTGGAGAAACAAGACTGTCGCCAAAAAGAGACGAAATTCCTTGGGGACTGCTCCAAAACAGAAGCAGAGAATAGCCTAGCGTAACTGTTGGAACTACAAAGGGGATGTCTGCAAGTGTGTCTACGACGTTTAGCCATCTGGATTTTCCCCTTGTAATGAACCATGCTATAGGTATTCCAGCGACAAGGTCGATTATGGAAACGAAGATGGCAACTGCGAAGGATGCCCAAATGGCATTAACTGCTCTGGACATTAACTCAGGGTTTGCAGTAATTTCTCCAATAAGGTTCCATTTTAGGCCTATTCCGAAAATGGGTGGAATCAGAATCAACACGAGAAAGAAAAGTATGGCGCCAATGTAGATTGAATATGCGATTGTTTTATGAGATGAAATTTTGTCCAAGACTGCGACTTTGAATTTGGGCAATTTTGCTTTTCTCTCTCACTTTCTATTTATCCAAGGCGTATATTAGGCGTCTCAGGTTAATGACAGCACTTAGAATTCTCTTGTAGCCGCAAGAATTCTCACATAATCCGCAGTATCATCGCACGAATCTGCCACATGCTCCATTTCTTCTGCCAAGTCTCGAAGAAAAATCACTGTTGCCGCATTCATCTCGTCTGAATGTTGAAGAAAAAGTTCCTTTATCTTTTGATATTTTGCGTCAATTTCACCCTCTATTTTATCAATCGTTATTGCAAGCCTTTTTGCTTCCGGCGGATTCGTTCCAAGCGCCTCAATTGCTCGGCGCAAAATCCTCGTGCATTCAACCAGTTTAGTTGATACATAAACAAGTAATTCCCAGAAAACCTTTGGAATATCCATTTTAAGTATTAAATCGAGGCTTCTCGCCGCATCTTTAACGTGGTCCGCCATTTCATCCAGTCTTTTAACGAGATGCATTATGTCTTCGCGGTCATGAGGAGCCATTGTGTTTTTTGTTAATTCTTCAAAGATGGTTCTTCGCAGTTCATCGATTTCGTGTTCAATTTTAGACAAATGTCCAATATGAGTTTCAGCTTCTTTTTTGTTGTTTTTTGCAGCTGCAGTTACGGCTCTCTGTAAATCCGCAACCGTGTCTGTGGCTAAAATCATCTGCCTATCCGCAAGTTCGAGAACCTTGGATTTCCGTCTTCGCGCAAACCATTTTTCCATAATTCTCACCTTTTCTCAGAACAATATCTGTTAGTTGCCTATTACTTTTTGGCTTAAAACTAAAAGTGGTGCTCCGGCCGGGATTTGGACCCGGGTCTCCGGCTCGAAAGGCCGGAATACTTAGCCGGGCTATATTCGGCAGACAATTGGCTTCTACCGGAGCCCATTCTCGGAGCATTATGCAAATTAACGGTTCTTTCCAATAAATCTATCTCTATATCGAAAGCTGCCAAGGTTGTGCGAGTTGCGTTTTCGAAAGATTAGAAAGCGAATACATGCTTTTTTGTTAGCAAAACTCAATAGCCTAAGTTACGTAACAAATTAGAAGATGACTCGGTTGCCAATTTCCACAAAAAACCCAAAAATCAAACCTGCCTTCAAGTTGTGGTTCGAAATCAATGGAAAATACGTGTTCGGAGAGGGAACACATAAGCTCCTTGAAAGCATCAAGGCAGAAGGTTCACTTAGTGCTGCTGCCAAGGCTTTAGATATGTCTTATCGCTATGCGTGGGGTCTCGTCAAAGACGTAGAAGAACGTCTTGGGACACATGTTGTTAAAACTCGAAGGGGTGGAAAGCATGGAGGTCAAACAGAGTTAACAGAGGCGGGTCTTTCGCTAGTCACAGACTATAAAGAATTGAAGAAGAGTATGGCTGACGTCTGCAAGCTTTAATAGGCTGCTTATTCACTCAGTTCCACAGGTTGTTCGCAGCAGACCAAGACTCCGCCGCCGACTTTCTTGCCGCAAACGTTGCAGGTATTTTTTCTCCAATCTTTTTAACTCCTATTCCCTTGTTCTGCTTCCTTTTATAGGCAAGCTGTTTCCAAACATTCGCTTAACGAAGCAAACAACGCGTCCACCTTATTCATTGTAGGGGCGTAGTAAGCTGTTTTAGCGGAGTTTGTCATGACCGAGTTTATTCCAAGATCCCTTAACCACGTGACTATGGCACAAGTGTCGCATACCACATGTCCGCCAGCTTCCTCGACTATGTTGACGTAGTTTTCTGCCTTTTCCTTAAGCCATCTAGATGTGCAAATCCACAACCGCAAATTATCTTTCACTCTTTTCCCCTCAAGAAAAGTCGCCGCTTCCTCTAGTTCCTCTATGGAACAGTGGGGGCAGCCGAGAAAAACTAGGTCTGGCTGTTCAGCTGTTGTAGATAAACTTTCCATGGTGTTTTCTATGTCTTCTCTCTCAACAGAGACTTTTTCTTGCCACGTCTTTTCAACTGGTTTACCCGTTTGAAATATGGTTGTCATTCCAGCTGTAGCCATTGCGGCACCTAGCTGTTTGAGGTCATCATTGTCATGCTTGGGTAAGCCCTTTAAAAGGGGAATTTTGTCGTTGAGCAGATTTCCTAGGCGTATGCCTAAAGCTCCAAACTCAGCTTCATTCCTAAGCCTCGTCTCGACGTTAACTAGAACAGCGGGTTCACGATTTTCTGGCCTATGCATGCCATAGTCTGGAGTCTTTCCAACTAGTGCCGCGGCTAAGGCGCTTGGGCTTCCTTCTCTGTTTGTGTAGACACCTAAGACCGAGTTTGCGTATACTACTGCTGAGGACTCGGCCCACGCAAAATGAAAACCCTGCAAAGGCTGTTTCAGATAATAAGGTGTGCAGGTTAGAGTGGGGTCCGCACCCATTTTCTTGTATAGGCCAATAATTTGACGTTGTTTTTCATGTTTGTTCCTTGAAAACTTGGTTAGGTTGGGGTCGAGGCTAGAAGGGTTAAGCGTTACCTCCACTCTGGCTTTCCCCGCCGTTTTTGCAAGTTCTTCTAAAAATTCAATTGGGGCGTCACCAAGAGTTTTATAAGACACTCCAGACAGGTGGGCTGATTTTATGGGTATTAGTTTTGTTGCGCTGAACAGGTCGCCGAGGCGGGTGAGAATCCGCATAGAAATTTGACATGCCCAGCCGTATTCGCCATCGTACATTTTTTCTTCTTCAGTTGTCAAGTGCATGGGTTCTTCTCCAAGATTTTAACTGCTCCTTTTTCCCCGTCAACTTCAACTTTATCGCCCGATCTGATTTGTCTGATGTCTATTTGGTCTACCATTAGAATTTCTGCGATTATGGCGCCTACCACTACGACGGGGTCGGCTGTTTGGTTTACGATTGCCTTTGGCGCTAAGTTCTTTTTTGCCAAGGCGTAGAGAACGTAGCTGCCTACTGTTGAGCCGTGGCCGTGGGGAAAGCAGAGAATTGTGTCCTTCAGTTTTTTTCCTTCTAAGTCGTGGTTTTTTTCTATGATTGTTCCCGTGTTTGGGTCTACGCCTCCCAAGAAGCTTATGGGTTTTTTTGCCACTAACGCTGTTCCTCTGCAATATCCTAAGACGATGGTTCTTCCTTTTAACACGCGTATCCTCAAAGGTTGCCACCTGTTAATAGGATATTCTTGCCGAGTAGGGAAGTTCGCCTAGCACCTTTGTTGCCGCTTCACTAACTTCTACGCGATATTTTTCTTCGGTATAGACACGTACGACGTTTATGAATCCTCTTAACGCTTCGAAGATTCTCGAAATTTCGCTGAGACGTTGAGGAACCTTTTTTCCGTCTCTTGTTTTGTGGAAGATAGGGATTTCCATGGGTTCAATTAAGGCAGAGTGGTGGTAGGGTACAGAGGGTAGTGTTGGTACGTCGATGACTACAAACTGTGGGTTCACACTTGCTTCTCCGGCGATTTTGTCTCGCATTTCGTTGCGGATTTCTTCGGTGCTGAATAGCTTGGAGACTGTTTTGTCCTTGACATGGAAAGTTTGGTCGTAGACGCATTTGAGCAACCGCCGCCTTTCCAGGTTTTTCATGATTTTGCGGGATTTTTCGCACAGTTTTAGCATTGTCCAGACGGTGTAATCGTTAAGAGCCAAGTATTCTTCGGGTGTTTTAAAATTCACAAGTCCTAATTCGTCTTTTGCTTTTTCCATGGCTGTTGCAAGCATTATTTGGGCGGCTCTGCTTACGCGGTGGAAGTAGATGCTTTTGAAGGATTCTATGCGGGCTAGTATGAAAGATTCGAGAGCAGAGAGCGCGCCTATGTCGACAGCTAGGTTTTCGTCTAGGACGTCGAGCATGTGGATTATGCGGAAAACGTCTACGTTACCGTATTCTGCGCCGGTGTGGTAAGTGTCTCTGACAATGAAGTCAAGCTTGTCGACATCGACAGCGCTCTGGATGATTTGATCCATGAACATTTTTCCTTTTCGGCGCAGCGAACCTGTGGCGAGTTTTGCTGCTTCATCTGCGTCGTATCCCGCCTTTTCCAAGATGTCGCTCAACTCGGATTTCTCTATCATCCAAACGGTTATTTCTTCATGGGTTTTGCCGAGGAATTTCTCGAGCAAATACTCAAAAACGTGTGAAAACGGTCCGTGTCCCACATCGTGAAGTAACGCTGCGAGACGAATCATTTGAGTTTCTTCTTTGGACAGGTACTGGGAGAGATTAGAGTTTTCTGTTAGTCGCTGGGCTAGGTACATGGTGCCTATGGAATGCTCAAAACGTGTGTGGTTGGCGCCAGGGTAGACGTATTCTGCGCCTGCCAGTTGGCGGAGTCTGTGGAGTCGTTGCATCGGAAAAGAATCTATTATATCCTTTTCTGTTTCGGTTATGTAAACGTATCCGTGAACGGGGTCTTTTATTTCGCCCCAACGCTGATTCATCACTATCAACACTCCAATTTTTATCTTAGTTATTGCTATTTAAGGAGTCAGTTTTAGATATGGATGTTAAGCAGAAGAGGATTGGTGTAAGTGGAAGAGACTAAGCATCATAGCGTGTTTATTTGTATTGAGGGCATCGACGGCAGTGGAAAAACCACACAGGCCCACCGCCTCGTAAAAACTCTTACAAAGAAAGGATACGACGCCGTCTACACCACAGAACCCAGCAAAGGCACCTACGGCAAAATAATAAGAAAACACATACTTCAAGGAAACAACCGCGTCCCAACAGTCGTAGAAGCCGTGCTCTTTGCAGCAGACCGTGTCGACCACGTCGAAAACGAAGTCAAACCACTCTTAAAAGCAGGAAAAACTGTTGTCTGCGACCGCTACGTATACTCTTCCATTGCATACCAAGGAGCAGTCAACCTCAACCAGGAATGGATAAGAGAACTAAACAAACATGCTGTCAAACCAGACCTAGCAGTATACATCGACGTTCTGCCAAAAATCGTAATCAACCGTATTAAACGAAGAAAATCAGTCATGGAGACGCTGCAGACACAAGAGAACGTACGAAAACTATACTTAAAACTAGTAGAAGAAAAGCAACTTGTAATGGTCGATGGAAACGTCTCAATAAAAGAAGTAGCTGAAGCCATTGAAAACATGGTTTTAAAGTTCTTAGAGAAACACTAAACCGTCCGTGTGCCTTCAAGCTTTAGAGCAACGGAATACCGGTCAGCCAATTCCTTATTAATGTGCTCCGTCAAGAAAACTATCAAGTCTTCTACATGAACGCGTTGCGGTCCACGCTCATGCGAAACCAAAAACTCCATATAATTCCTAGCAAATGCAAACCGCAACATGTAATAATCAAATTTCAATGGAGCACGCCTTCTCGACTCGTCAACAACGTGATACTGAAGAACACACAGAAAATCCAAAAACACTAACGCCTTCTTTGCAATTTCAACCTCCAAAACGCCTAACTCAGCCTTATCCAGAAAAGTAAAAACACTATCTTCCCCAATGCCAAACTCGAAGTCCACCACGCAGCTTTGCGGAAACGAATAGGCTATTTCTTCAAGCCTACACTTTTCTTGGGTCAACCAATAAAAAGCCGATGCAATTGCCTGCTGAACTTTTCCTCGCGAAGCTTTGTAAGAGAAGCGGGCGATGCCGTGGATGATTCTTGGAAAATTTTCGTAATGCCCCAGCACACTCTGGCACCTAGGCTTCTTTCATCTTCTTCAGTTTCTCAAGATTCTCCAAAAGCGAGGTCAAAACCGTGTTGAGTTTCTGCAGTTCCTCCAAATTCTCTTCTTCTCTAATCCTCTTCTCAACTGCTCGTATTTTCGTTAATATTGTAGTTTCGAGGGCTACTAGCTGCGCTTGACTTGTCACCTTTTCCGCAGTTTCACCTTCTTTTAACACGATAACACGCTTTTCGCATTTGGCACACCACAACTCCCCACTTTTAAACCTAAACAAGGGAGAGGAACATGCTGGACAAGCAAGTTCAGTAAGTGTAGCGCCTTGCTTTAACAGGTCAACCATGTGTTGAATGTCCTTGGGTTTTTTAGACAAGTTTAAAACCTCAAACACTAAATATTATTGCTGGATAATTTGAGGCTTGCTCTCAATTTTACCATGGGGAGGCACAGCCTATGGTGAGTAAGAAGAAATTGAAAGAATACGAGGAAAGAATAGGACAGGCCACGGTGGTGCTTGGTCAGATTTCTGAAGACACGACAACCCCACGCAACATAAGGCGGGCTGCCAAAGAGTCAATAGGTGCACTTCAGACTGGAGAATTAACTCCTGCGGTGAGGGCTTCGAACGCAGTTTCTGTTCTCGACGATATTCTTCAAGACCCGAATATGCCGCCGTATACTCGAGTGAAACTTTGGAATGTGATGAGCCTTCTAGAAGCAATCAAAGATTGAGAAGTGGAACGCGAAACTGATGAAAGCTGGATGCCTGAAAAAAGCGGCGCTGCAGTGTTTTGTTAGTGGATAGGCTAAGCCATTCTGGATTTGTGAGACGCTAAAGATACATTGTAGTTAGGCTATTCTGAGAATTAATTACTTCTATTTGATAACATTATATCGGAACTTATGTGTGCACTCGCGCGATCACGATGAGAGCGCTTGTGTAGATGACTTAAGCCAGAACTGGCTAATCTTTTCCGCACACTTTGCAGGAGTCTGTATTATTTTCATTTCATTCTTGAAATAGCTTGGAAGATATTGTCGGATGTCTGGACGCATGACGCGTCCGTCCAGGATTACTATACAACCTTCATCATTAGCTGATCGGTGGACGCGTCCACATGTTTGAATTAAACGGAGTATCGCAGGCGCCAAATATGCATATGTCCTACCGTTCTCAGGAAAATGTTGTTCAAGATAATTTATCAGACCTTTCTGGTAAATGTCCCACGTTGCGTAAGGGAGACCTACAGCGACTACACATGTTAAAATGTTATGGGGATAATCAATTCCCTCACTAAATTTGCCTCCCATTACTCCAAACAGCAAGCTGTCAGAAGACCTAGTCAGTTGTTCAATCACATCTCTTCTTTTCGTCTTTTGCTGTTCCACAATCATCTTCCTGTCCGTTTTTATCAAAGGGAAAACTCTATCCATTAATCCATAACTTGTGAAGAAAACAGCTATATTGCCTTGATTTGCATCAGATATGGCTTCGATGTAGTCTCCCCATTTCTCAAGCATCTCGTTATTTCTTCTTTTAAACTCCGATGACACACCTCGGGCAACCAATATGAGTCTATTCTCAGGCGGAAAAGGAGGATCAAACTCTTTGAGACATGCGTTGTTGGGTTCGTAAAGCGTCAAATCTCTGTAAACTCTAGGAGGAGAGAGAAACCCACTCATAAGAATGCTTCCACGGACCTGCCGCAGAACAGGATTCGTCATCTCCCTTCCATCAAAACTCCTGACCTCTAAAGCAATCCTACTCTTCTGATCCTTACTCACCAGATGGATATACTCCGTACCATCGTTTTCGAGAAAAGTCTCTATGAACTTGCCTACTCGATAGATATAGCTAAGAATCCTCTCAGAACCTATTTCAAGTCGCTTCTCTTTCACATATTCGCCATATTCTTGAAGGATTCTTGCAATTTCTAGACCAGAGACTCCACTTCGGTTAAGAAACAAATCACCAATCTCTTGAGGATTAAGCCGTCTAAGCTCCCCACTCTTCAGAGTCTGCTGGGCAACTTGAAAAACTTCCTCAACTAATATGTCAAGATACTCTCGAACCGACATCAATTTCTCATGTTCAAACCTTTCAGTTTCTTTGAGAGCCCTTTCCACAGCATATCTTGTTAATTTGTCGGAAAGCAACTCTCTGGCAAAAGTGGGAAGATTGTGCGCTTCATCAATGATAAGGTAGACTCTAGAAAGGTCGACCCCCAAACTCTTCAGTAGCGTCTGCCTGATCTTAGGATTAAAAACATAATGATAAGTTCCGAGAAAAAAATCAACTCGATGAAGAATTCTTTTTAGTGCTTCATAGGCACAAAATCCTCGTCTAGACATCAGTCTAACTGCTTCTTTTGGAGCTAGAATTTTTCGAGCGCAACCCAAGGCCAGTTCCTCAGCTTGCTTTTTGGCTCGGATATTATTCCAATAAAACTTACAATAGGGCTTAGTAGAGGACTCGCAATTATCCTTCAGTCTCTTACACTCTTCGAAAAAGTCAAAATAGGGAAGATTTACTTTTATCCGCAGCGGACACATGTATTGTTTGCTGAAGAAGGATGCTACAGAAAGATCTCGAGATAACGCCCTCAACTCTTTAAGATAAATGTGTAGTTGACTTCTAGTTCTAAAACAAATCATCAGTTTGTCCTCTTCAAGCTGAGGCAGAACAGCAAGAAGTGAAGCCAAAGACTTGCCTATTCCACAAGGAGCACTTCCTAGAAAAACTTCCTTGTTTTTGATAGCTTTAGTTGCCTCCTTGATAAACTCCATTTGCCCTCCTCTTATCTCATAGTTTTCAGGAAGTATACTCTTCGAGGTCTTGCTTTTTACAGCTCTGCGGATTTCCTTCAGGAACCTTGAAACCTTGCTCTCTGGCATCAAATATGTTCCACAGTCGCGACAGAACCTATTCTCTTCAAACTCTTCAAAGGAATATCTCCTTCCACACTTTCGGCAAGCATAGATCTGAGGCAACTTTCTCCCTTGGTGTAATCTTACCACTTAATAACTTATGCTTTGTTACATGCTTTAATGTTAATCTAGAGACAGAAGCAATCGAGATTCGCGTTAAATATATGAGCATTGTGATGATAGTAAGAAAGAGGGAATCACATGAGTAGTTTTCACGATGACTTGCTAAAAGGCAGCCAGATAAAAGATCTAATTAAAGTCTTGTTGCAGAAATCGGGATATTCGGTTTTTCCTTACGGCTATGAAACCACCATTTCAGAAATCAGAAACAAGCTAGCTGAGAAAGGTACAAAGAATTCCAGGACTGTTCGCAGAATAAGATCATCACCAGATTTACTTGTATATGACCAGGAAAAGAAAGATTTGATGCTTGTTGAAGTGAAGATGCGCAGGGCACCAAGAGAAACAAGTATTAAGTATCTAAAAAGAATTGCAGACTACAAAAAGTTCTGGAATGACAGCATTCTGGTTGTTATAGCGCCCTGTGGAGACATAATGTACGCACAAAAGGTAAGCGAACTTGAAGTTAAACAAACATATAATGCCATTACAGATTTCGTGCAATTTGAAGATGTATTTACAAGAGCAAAAGCGGAAGACATCCTCCACTTTAGAGAAAAAGCAATGCAGATTATGGAGAAATAAGGTGAGACAGATGAGTTCAACTTCTCAACCTAAAGGACGTTTCTACACACGCATCAACAATAACGACTTTCTTGGAATTACTATCTGGGCTGGAAAATCCGATCCTACTGCTGAGGTTATTGTTGTGTAGCTTAGGCATAGAAATGGAGACAATTGGAAGGCTATTGGACGTTTGGCAGTCTATAGAACTTCAGATGGAATGTATTCAAAGCTTCCTGAACGCAGATAAGGCAAATCCACGATTAATACCGCAATATGTATCTCTTAAGATCTGTTAGTAGTGATATATAATTCGAAGATTACAGACGATAACCGAAGGATTTCCATTCTTAATAATGAAGTTACTATTATTTCAACCAGACTCTGAATATATAGTAGACGTTCACAAACTGAAATAGTATCTATAAACTTTTATTATAGTTAGGCTATTGTGTGTAGGCTTTGGAGGGTGCCTCTTGAAATATGACGTTGTGATTGTGGGTGCTGGGCCAGCTGGCATCTTCTCGGCTTTAGAGTTTGTGGAAAATACGTCGCTGAATATTCTGATTCTGGACAAGGGAGCAGACATTGACAAGCGTAAGTGCCCCGCTAGTAGAGGGTTTGGATGCCTTAACTGTGACCCGTGTAATGTTCTTCATGGTTGGGGTGGCGCGGGGGCCTTCAGCGATGGAAAGTTGACTCTTTCTACTAAAGTGGGGGGTTGGCTTGGTAAATACGTCAACGAGGAGGAACTTCAAGAATTGGTGGGTCATGTTGACGGGGTCTATACTAGGTTTGGTGCTCCGAACAACGTTTATGGGGTTGATGTGGATCGGATTGAGGAGATTGAGCGTAGGGCATCTCTTGCAGGTTTAAAGTTAGTTCGGCAGAAGGTTCGTCACATGGGGACTGAGAAGTGTGCGGAGACGCTTCGGAAGATGCGGAGTTTCTTGGATGGCAAGGTGGATGTGAGGACTAGGAGTGAGGTGAAGGGGCTTATTGTTAGGGATGGACGTGTTGAGGGCGTTGAGACTGTTGGTGGTGACCGGATTTTTGCGAAGTATGTTGTTGTCGCGCCTGGGCGAAGTGGAGCGGAGTGGTTAAAATGTGAGGCTCAAGCTTTGGGCCTGAAGACGTTGAACAACCCGGTTGACGTGGGGGTTCGCGTTGAGGTTCAAGCCGCAGTTTTGGAGGAGTTAACGGATGTTTTGTATGAGCCGAAGCTTGTTTACTATTCGAGGTTTTTTGATGATTATGTTAGGACTTTTTGTGTCGCCCCTTATGGGGAGGTCATCACTGAGTCTTACGATGGTGTTTTAACGGTGAATGGGCAGAGTTACGCAGAGCGGAAGAGCGGCAACACGAATTTTGCGATTTTGGTCAGCACGTCTTTCACTGAGCCGTTTAAGGAGCCAATTGCGTATGGAAAGTATATTGCGCGGTTGACTAATTTGTTGAGTGGTGGTGTTATTGTGCAGCGGTTGGGGGATTTGGAGGCGGGGCGACGGTCGACTGAGGAGCGTATTAAACGTAGTACTGTGGTGCCTACGTTGCGGAGTGCTACGCCTGGGGATTTGAGTTTTGTTGTGCCGTATCGATATTTAGTGGATATTCTGGAGATGCTGGAGGCTTTGGATAGGATTGCGCCGGGGTTGGCTTCGAGGGACACGTTGTTGTATGGGGTTGAGGTGAAGTTTTACTCGTCAAGATTAGCATTAATTGATTGCTTAGAGACACCGATTAAAAATCTGTTTACTATCGGAGATGGAGCAGGGCTGACACGTGGACTTGTTCAAGCGTCGGTTTCAGGCGTGATAGCAGCAAGACAAATAGTAAAACGAGAAAAAACCTAAGAGTTAGCAATTTCTCAGCTCTCCCTCAATGGACTGGAATCATCTCAGACCTCTTATTCCGCAAAGTCTTCAAGTTCCTGCTTAGACGACCCCAAAAGCTCTCTTTGAAATCTTCAAATTTTTGGTTGGATTCCTTCCTAGTTCAATCAGGAAAAATACTGATTGATCAGTATTATCACCTTTTGTTCATGAGGTATTCGTGGATGGCTCGGGCAGCCCTTTTTCCAGCCCCCATAGCGCTGATTACCGTGGCTTCGCCTGTTACGATGTCGCCTCCAGCATAGACGCCTTCAATGCTAGTCTTTCCAGTAGCCTCATCAACCACTATTGTACCCCACTTCGTAGTTTCCAAGCCCTCAGTTGTCAGTTGAATAATGGGGTTTGGTGTCCTTCCAACTGCGATGATTACTGTATCTACATTCATGAGAAATTCTGAGCCTTCAATTGGAACGGGGCGTCTGCGTCCGGATTCGTCGGGTTCTCCAAGTTGCATTTTGATGCATTCCATCTGTTTTACCCAGCCTTTTTCGTCGCCGAAAAACCTTGTCGGGTTTGTTAGAAGTTTGAATATTATGCCTTCTTCTTCAGCGTTTTCTATCTCTTCTGCGCGGGCAGGCATCTCTTTCCTCGATCTTCGGTATACTATGTAAACCTCTTCAGCGCCCAGTCTTAAAGCAGAGCGAGCGGAGTCCATAGCCACGTTGCCCGCGCCAACAACCGCCACTTTTTTGCCAATTCTGATGGGTGTATCATACTCTGGAAAAGCATACGACTTCATTAAGTTCACGCGAATTAAAAACTCGTTTGCTGAGTATATTCCGCCTAGGTTTTCGCCTGGAAGCCTTAAGAATCGTGGAAGCCCTGCGCCTGTTCCTATGAAAACTGCGTCAAACCTGTTTCTGAGAAGTTCGGGAATAGTAAATAGTCTACCAATTAGAGCGTTGGGTTTAATGGTGGCACCCAACTTTCTAACGTAGTCTGCTTCGGCTGCTACTATTTTTTTGGGCAGCCTAAACTCGGGTATTCCGTAAACTAGTACGCCACCTGCTTTGTGTAGAGCTTCAAAAATAACAACTTCGTGTCCAAGTTTAGCGAGATCTGCGGCAACAGTAAGCCCTGCGGGTCCAGCTCCAATAACTGCTACTTTTTTCCCAGTAGACGATTGCTTTGATGTAGATTGTACACCTTTCTTCATTTCATAATCTGCTACAAATCTCTCCAGACGTCCTACGTTGACGGGTTCACCAGCCTTACCCATCACGCACTGCTGCTGGCACTGTTCTTCTTGAGGACAAACACGCCCACAAATAGCGGGAAGACTGTTTTTTTCCTTAACTTTCTTTGTGGCTTCGTCAAATTTGTGTTCACTAATTAGTTTTATGAACGCTGGAATGTCTATCTCTACAGGGCAACCTTCGATGCATTTTGGTTGTGGACATTGTAAACATCTTTTTGCTTCAGCAACTGCGTGTTCTTCGGTGTAGCCAAGTGCCACCTCGTTGAAGTTGTGTATTCTTTTTTCTATTTTTTGTTTAGGCATTGGAACGCTTTCTTTACAAATCTTTGGTTTTGGCTTCTTTTCCATCTCAGTTGCCTCTGCATTTCTCCCAGTGGTCTATAGCAAGTTTTTCTTCGGTAAGAAACGATCTTTGACGCTTTATTAATTCGTTAAAATCCACTTGGTGACCATCAAACTCGGGACCGTCGACACATGCAAATTTAACTTTGCCACCAACTGAAACCCGGCAGGCACCGCACATTCCCATTCCATCCACCATTATGGGATTCAAACTAACAATTGTCTTTATTTTGTATGGTCGTGTAACCTCGGCGACGGCCCTCATCATTACTGTCGGGCCTATAGCATATACGATGTCTATGGAGCATCCTTTTTCAATCAGCATTTTGAGCACTTCGCTGACAAATCCTTTGTGTCCTTTAGAGCCATCGTCGGTTGAGATGTGAACTTCGTCGCACATGCGCCTCATTTCCTCTTCTAAGATAAGTAGCTTCTCGTTCCGTGCGCCAATTATCGAGATTACTTTGCTTCCTGCCTTTTTGAAAGCTTTGGCTATGGGCAGACAAGGTGCAGTGCCAACACCACCACCGACGATTACTACCGTTCCATAGTTTTTTATGTCACTCGGCTGTCCCAAAGGGCCAACTACATCGTATAATTCTTCGTTGACATTGAGGGAACCAAGTTTTTTAGTTGACACGCCAACTTCTTGGAAAATCAGCGTTACAGTACCGTTTTCGGGCTCCCAATCGACAAAAGTCAACGGGATTCTTTCCCCTTTTTCATCCACTCTTAATATAACAAATTGACCCGCCTGAGCTTTTTTGGCAACTTCGGGAGCATAAATCTTAGCTAATTTTGTTTGAGGAGCCAACGTTTGCATGGCCACAATTTTGTACATGCCGTCACATCCGATACAGCTTTTGCGTGTGTAGAAATAGCTTACTACATAAAACGAACTAATAAATTGATTGCGGTAGGGACTTAAAGAAGAGACAGGCTACGCACTTTATAATTGCACAAGAAGAGTTAGCCACAAAAATAAGCTTGAAAAAGAATACGACGAGTACGTGTTAAAGGAAAACTGAACGGCAGAAACAGCATATTACCACAAATTTTTTGTACAAGTCAACTACTAATAAATAAGTTAGTGACGTTTTTCTGGCTTTGCCTTCTGTGGGAAAAGAAGCTCGCAGAACCTTGAGTCACCAGCGCACATGCGCAAACGCCTCTTGCGTTTAGGTGTTGACTCGGTTCCGATGAAACGGGCCTCTTATTCCCTCAGAAAGCGTCTTTTCTAAATGCAAATTAGCCTTTGTAATAGTAGGGTCGTTTAATGTAGCCAAATGCTTCTGTTGCAGTAACTATGGCTTGACCTACTGCAGTTCCAATTTGCTTTACTGGTCCGTTAGTCACGTCGCCTGCGGCAAATACGCCTTGGACATTTGTTCTCTGACGAGCATCAACGATGATGTAGCCATCCTTATCTACTGCGACACCTGCATTTTTGACGAAATTGGTGTTAGGTATCTCGCCAATTTGGACGAAGACGCCGTCAACCTCTAACTTCTTAACCTCTCCAGTCTTGTTATGCTGTAGAATCACGCTTTTCACTACGCCGTCGCCTTTAACCTCTTTAACCTTGGAATTCCAGAGAAACTCTACGTTCTGCTTTTTCAAAGTCTCTATGCAAGCTTCTTCAGTCCTTAATTGATCCTTGCGATGCACTAACTTAACATTTGCCGCAATATTTGAAAGATAACGTGCGGACATTGCAGCTGAGTTTCCACCTCCAACAACAATTACTTTTTTACCTTTGAAAAAAGCGCCGTCGCACAACGCACAATAGCTAACA
Organism: Candidatus Bathyarchaeota archaeon; assembly: GCA_029882535.1. Classification (NCBI taxonomy): domain Archaea; kingdom Thermoproteati; phylum Candidatus Bathyarchaeota; species Candidatus Bathyarchaeota archaeon. Next base: position 17,908 of record JAOUKM010000007.1, on the reverse strand, counting down.
CCACGTCCTTGGAACTTCTCTTCGCCCAGCACGTTGAGCAGTCGATTGTGAGTCCCCGTGGCAATTATTACTGCTGATGCAGAGTAAGCATTCTTATCTGTTTTCACAAGTTTCTCTTCGCCTTTAAGATCAAGTGACACTACTTTTTCCAGCCCATTTATCTGTGCTCCAAATCTTTCGCAGTGTTTGGTCATTTTTTCAATCAGTTCTAGTCCGCTGATGCTTTCAAAACCTGGGTAATTCTCAATCCATGGGGCGACTGCTGCTTCGCCGCCTGGCGTTTTCTCTTCAAGTATGAGTGTCTTTAGTCTGCTTCTTCCAGCGTATATTCCTGCTGTTAATCCAGCTGGACCAGCGCCTATTATAATCAGGTCCCAGTTTTCCATTTTCCTTCGGTTCTAGGCTACTTGAACTGTGGCTAATAAATTCATTGCCAGGATATGTTTAGAAAAAGCTTTATTAGGATTCTCATTGTGTTACCTACAAGCCGTTGGCGGACGCTCGATCCGTTGGAATGTAACCTTTAAGGTTGAACCACAAACTGGAGAAAACACGGTATGACTTACAAATATATTTCGAAAGCTTGGGAAAAACCAGAAGAATCCTTTGTGAAAGAACTAATGTGGCACAGGCTTATTGAATGGAGAAAGCAACCTTCGATTGTTAAAGTTGAAAAACCCACGAGGCTGGATAGAGCACGAAAGCTGGGGTACAAAGCCAAACAAGGCTTCGTAATGACTAGGGTTAGAATAAGACGGGGAGGCTTGAACAGACCTAGACCCAAGTCAGGTAGAAAGCCAAAACATATGGGTGCTGTCAAGTATAAACCTGCAAAAAGTTTTAAACTAATAGCTGAAGAGCGTGCAGCGAGAAAGTTTCCGAACTTGGAAGTTCTCAATTCTTACTGGGTTGGAGAAGACGGACGCTACAAATGGTTTGAAATCGTCATGGTTGACCCGGCGCATCCAGTTATCAAAACAGACAAGGACATTAACTGGATTTGCGAAAAAGCGCATAAGCGGCGAGTTTTTCGAGGATTAACCAGTTCAGGAAAGAAAGTAAGAGGGCTTCGGCATAAAGGTAAGAGAGCAGAAAAAGCTAGGTAAGGCGCGCGCATCATAATCGGCATTAAGAAGCTATTCTTCTCTCCAATTTGTTATCAGTGTACCAACGATAATAAAGAACACACCCACACCTAACATTACTGCCGTATTAAACAGCGTGCTCGACACGTTGCCGTAGACCATTGAATCTCTCAACCCATTATTTAAATAGGTCAAGGGGAGAGCCTTCGCGATCTGCTGCAAGAAGTCTGGCATCATTTCAAGTGGAAAGAAGCTGCCGGAAAGAAACATCATCGGAAACGTAATAGCGTTTCCAGCAGCGTCAGCAGAATCCGACTCTTTAACGAAACGCGCAATCACCATTCCTATTCCTGGAAAGGCTATGGCACCTGAGACGATTAGAATCACTGTGTAGATGTTTGGCAGAACCTTCAAGTTGAACACTAGAACTCCCACGGTTAGAATGACTGCGGTGGAGATTGCGCCCATGACCAGTTCGTAAAGCACCACTCCGATAATCCACTCTAACTTGGAAAGCGGTGTTGTCGCTAGCTTCTTTAAGATTCCAAGCTTTCTGTTCCGGGTGTTCCATCCAACAGCCCCGAAGATGCCTGAAGTCATTAAAGTCATCCCAATAATTCCTGGAACAAAGAAGTCAATGTACTTGAACGTCTCAGACACTATGCTTTCATCTTTAATTGTGACCAGTTTCGGAGGACCTTGTTCTGTTAACTCCGTGTTGAACATCTCCACAAACTGCTCGATCACGCTCTTCACAGTGGCAGAAGCAGTGTCAACCTCCGCTGGAACCATCTTAAGAACTATACTAACATTGTTGCCAACAGAAACCGAACTATGGAATCCGTACGGAATTATGAGCATCCTCTGTATGCCCTTCCCTTCAATAAACTGAGTTGCATTCTCTGTTGAATCAACCATATGCAGGTTTAATATCCCTGTCTTGTTCAGCGTATCGCAGAACGCATTTGACAGTAGAGTGGGTTCGCCATCTACGACATCTTGATTTTGCATGTATAAATCAAATGTCGGATTTTGGCTCACGCTAAAGATTGCTCCAAAAAGCAACATCAGCAAGAGTGGAAACGCAAGTGTCCAAAACAAGGTATGTTTGCTTCTAAACCACATCCTTAGAGCGCCAGCAACGATGGCTAAGACTCTTTTCAATGCAATTCGCCCTCCACAATCTTCTTTCCAGTAAGGTTAAGAAACACATCCTCCAGTGTAGGCCTTCTAACTATAAGCTCGGCAAACGCCGCTTTTCTTTTACTCAACACTGAAACCGCGTCTGGCAGATCAGATTTCTTTTTAAGGGTTGCAAGAACATCTCCATCGTTTTATAATCTTACATCAGAAAACATTTGCCCAAGCAAATCATAAACGATTTTTCCTCCCTCTTCAACTACCAAAGTAGTCTTTCCACCGTGCTTGACAATCAATTTACTCGGAGTTCCCATAGCAATTATCTCTCCAAAACTGATTATGGCAACTGTGTCGGCGAGTACCTCAGCCTCATCCATGTAATGAGTTGTCAGAAAGACGGTTTTTCCTTGTTCTCTTAACCCGTCGATAAGGTTCCACATGTCTCTTCTTGCCCTAGGGTCCAGTCCAGTTGTCGGCTCGTCAAGGAAAACAACGTCAGGATCGTTCACTAAAGCGATGGCGATAGCCAGTCTCTTCTTTAGTCCTCCTGACAGGTTCTTGTATAACGCGTTTGCTTTGTCCTTTAAATCAACCAGTTCAATCAGTTCGTCGATGTCCATGCCTCCGTCGTACATTTTCTTGTAGTAGTTGAGGTTCTCTTTCACGGTTAAGAGGTCGAAAGTGTTGAAGTCTTGGGGCAAGACACCGACTCTCTTCCTGATTTGCTGCTGTCCTTTCCTATCACGAATGTCAAAGCCTAGAACTTTTGCTTGTCCTGAGGTTGAATTCCGCAGGCAAACCAGTATCTCTACGGTTGTGGTTTTTCCAGCCCCGTTGGGACCGACAAACGCGAAAACCTTTCCTTTGTGAACAGTGAAGGATATGCCGTCTACAGCTGTAAGGTCTCCGTATTTCTTCACAAGCGACTTGACTTCGATAGCAACTTCTTCGTGCAATTTTTTCTCCGCCTTCCCAACAGTGGACAACCTCAACAATATTAGCTTTTTCAAAAATTCGTTAAACAAAAGAAAAATGCTTACAGTTTGATTTTATAATGTTTGTGCGCGTGAAGTTGCTAGCAAGTTAGTGGGCAATAAACAAGCGTTGCAATAACACAGCCGTAATGGGCCATCGGCACACGCAAAACCTCAATTCGAAACTTGACCTCCCCGATTTCTATTCCTCTAATCTCAGCCATCTCTCTAATCCTCCACACCAAAGTTTCCCTCAAAGCCTTACGGTCCATAGACCCATGAGCCTCTGCCACAATACCATACTCTCCGCTTTTTTCCCAAGCCCACGCAATCCCTGCACCAACAGTGACTCCTTCATCTCCATCCATACGAGCAACAACAGCGTGAACAATAGAGCCAGCAGGTAGTTTCTGCCATTTTCTCTCTTTACATTCAGGTGGCAATATAGAGCTAACTGGCACCAAGTTGCAGTGAGCTATTCCAGCGTTTTTCAAAGCAAGGTCAAACGCGTTAAGTTCAGAAACTGGACTAGTTGCTTTGCCACTTGTTACGAAGAACTCCTCAGGAATCATCTTTTGTTTTTTGCCTCGCTAATGTTGAATGCAATTAAAACATGGTATAAATGAGTTGTGGCTCGCTTAACTGGTGCGCGCACATTTTTGAAAAAAGAATTACAATAACTACTTTAACGGTTAAGTAAAAGTAAAGTGTCGTAAATCAGATCTCATTGAGCGAGATTATTGTAATGTTCGAAAATAAAAAATCCGAGAAAAAAAGAAAGGAAGTTGTGCAAATAAAGTATAGCATTTTCAACTCTATTTTAGAAAGTGCCAGAACTGCATATCCTCGAGAAACAATCCTTCTTCTACGCGGCAAGATAAGAAAAGATAGAATTGAAATAACCGATCTTGTCATTCCTCCGTTGGCTACCCATGGAAAAGGATTTTCAAGCTTTCCTCCATATATGCTTCCGATAGACTTTTCGCTTATAGGAACTGTTCACTCTCATCCTTCCAGTGTGTCGAAGCCTTCGATGGAAGATTTAAACCATTCCTTTGGCAGAATAATGATGATCGTGGCTTATCCTTTTGTTGGAAAAGAAAATGTGGCAGTTTACAATCGTTCGGGTGAAAAGATTGTGTTGCAATTGACAGAATAACTTGAGGTTCAGTAAAGTTTTTTCTTGTAGACATTTTTATTCGTACACATACACTATTGACATGACAACGTATTCAACTTGAAAAATTAATGGACTAATACGGTAAGGGATATGATGAATTTGAGAACGGTTTCAAAGAAGGCTGCCAGAAGATTTCTTATCGCTAGGCAAGGATTCCAGCAGGGTGAGGGAAAAATCGGAACGTTGGATGCGATTAAGCGGTTAGAGTGTGTCCAAATTGATCCTGTACGTGTTGTCCACCGCAACCACCATCTGGTTCTTCATAATAGAGTGAGCGACTACAAACCTTCATATTTGGATACATTACTCTACAAGGACAGAGCTGTGTTTGAATACTGGTGCAATGAGAAATCAATCATTCCCACAGAGGAATTCCGATACTTTCGTTATCGAATGCAGAATTACATGGAGTTCCACTCTCCATTCTATGAACGCTTGAAAACCAAGCGAGAAGAGCTCAAAAACGTGATCCGCCACGTCTTATCGGCAATCGAAGCCGACGGTCCATTGTGTGCACAAGATTTTAAAGGGAAAATAGGAAGCAAAACTGCTAAGCGTGTTTTGAATCTGCTTTGGGACTGTGGTGAAGTAATGATTCACCATGTTGAGGGAAATCGTCGATGTTACGACTTTACGGAACGCGTCTTACCTAAGAATTTGATCACCGAGATACCCAGCAGAAAGGAATACGATCGATTTATGATTGAGAAATATATGGAGGCCTACGGTTTCATCGACGTGCGAGACTGGAGATTCGGTTGGCTTGCGTTAAAAAGTGCTCAGCGTAAAGCAATAGTAGGAGAGATGGTCAAAGACGAGAAGATTTTTCCTGTGAAGATAGAAGGCGTTAAACATGTTTATTTCGTTCTGGAAAAATATTTGAGCACTCTTGAAGCCGCAGAAGATTCTTCCATCAAAGAAAAAATCCGCTTTATTGCTCCCCTTGACAATGTCATTTGGAATCGGAGAATGATCTCAGAAATATTTAATTTCGTTTACGCTTGGGAAATTTACAAGGTTCCAGAGAAGAGACAATACGGCTACTATGTCTTGCCGATCCTTTATGGCACAAGATTTGCTGGAAGAATCGATCCGAAATTGGACCGAGCGAACAAAACGATGATAATTAATTCTGTGATCTTAGAGGAAAATCGCTTTGAAGAAAACTTTGTTGTTGAATTGGCAGCGACATTGAGGAGCTTCCTCAGCTTTCATGACGTCTCGCAAGTCAATATATTGAAGACTAGGCCGAAGGGGCTAAAAGATACGCTGTTAGTTGAGTTGAATCGATCTGCTTAACTATGTTAGTGCACAAACTTGAGTAAATCCTTAAGTATTTTTCCAAAAAACTACCGCCAAACTCAAAATATGGGGCTTGAAGTTGAAAGGGAGAAGATAAATCCAATGAAAGCTCATCCTCGTAAAGATAAACGCGCTAGGCTGTGATTCACAGACACAGAAAAAAGGGGAAATTGCGTAGCAGAAAATCCTTAACAGTCATTGTAGTTTGATTCGTTGGTAATGCCTTACGTTTTAAAGGCAACGCTGCTTTTCACGAATAAGCCATATTGCTTCAGCCTTCTGCCTTTCCATTCTCAGCAATTGAGCATTAATTCTCTGGAGTTGATCATGAGTTACAGAAGTGTCAGAGAACTCTTTCTTAGAAACTTGTAAATTTGGCGTTAACTCAGAACTATTTTTAATTATTCTGAGAACCACCTTGAATGGTACGACTAATCTGCCATTGAAGGTTCTTTCTAGCATACGCATTTTCTTTAAACCAGATTTTCCCATTTTTCTTTTCTCTCCCATTGTTACACTATGATCGTGTAACACTTCTAATATTATCGTCGAACCTTATAAACCTTCTGTTCCTGTTACACTTTGTTTGTGTAACAAAATTTATATGGAGCAGTTTATTTATAATATAAAGGGAAGCCTTATGGCAAATAGAAAGCCTGCTGAAATTTTAGATAAGCAATTCGGTTTAACCCCATATGAATCACGAGCTTATGTTTCTCTACTGACACATGGCCCCATGACCCCAAGTGAATTAGCGCAAAAATCGGGAATACCTAGGCCTAGAGCCTACGATGTACTGAGAGGTCTTACGGAGAAAGGCCTTTTAGCAGAACAGTCTGGAAAGCCCACAATTTATGCTGCTGTGGAACCAACAAAAGGATTAAAAAATCTTCTAATTGGCATAGAGATAGAAACATTAGGGCAATTGGAAGAAAAGAGGAAAACCATTCAGACATTAACGAAATCGCTTCTGCAAATGTACGCAAAAAGCAAAAACCGTAAAATTGAAAGAAGTAAAGTGTGGTTTACTCGAAGGGACACTGCATTCGTTGCAATTTACAGTGAAGCCATAAGGAACTGTGAAAAAGAGCTTTCGGTAGCCACAACGTCTTTGCGTCCTCCCGAAAAAGAAGTACTTGAAGCTGTAGAGTTTGCCCTTAAAAATGGTAAATCCGTGAGGGTTGTAAGACAGATAACAGAATCATGGACTCTGGAAGAGTTGAAAATGTATGAAAAGTATATTAGAGCTGGAAGCCAAGTAAGATATCTGAACAGAAAAGAGATTCCGCTTCGGTTCATGACATTTGATGAAAAAGATGTAATTCTCGTTTTTCCATCAGAATCCAACTCAACAACATCGCAAACTCTTGAAGGTCTATGGCTTAGAATCCCTCCTTTAGCAAGAATTTTGCGTGAACATTTCGAAGAATTGTGGAGAAAAAGCGAACCAATACTCCCAATATTGGAGGAAATTAAAAAGAAAAAGCAAAGAAAGAAAGGCCTTAGTTAAATGTTAAGTGAAGGCCTCTCAGCGTATTTCCCTTAAATTTTATAATACCGCTCTACTTCACTTTTTTATTTTTTCAGTAATGTTTTGTCGCGGAAACTTCTTTCCACATTCAAAACAGGGCTCCATGCTCCTCGGATTTCTTGCCCCACAATTCCAGCAATTAACAAACTTGTTGGATTCCAGTATACGATGGATTAAATAGGTAATCGGTGGGCTGTGGTACGCCCAACCAGCCACGCTCATAAGTCTAAATATAATTATATAATGCCCACATGGTACATATCTTTTCCTATGTAAGTTTGATGCATGTGCGTGACAGTTTAAATATTAGAGTGCGGTTTATCGTAGCGAAAGGATTTGAAAGTATGGGTTCAAAATCGCCAACTGGTGAATTCGCCGCAAGACAACTAGTCAAGAAAAGGAAAAAATTCCGGTGGAGCGACCGCTACTACAAACGGCGAATGCTCAGACTAGATGTAAAAGCTGACCCGCTACAAGGCGCACCCATGGCGCGAGGAATTGTGCTAGAGAAGGTTGGCGTTGAAAGCAAACAGCCTAACAGTGCCATCAGGAAATGCGTGAGAACACAACTCATCAAAAATGGTAGATCTATCACAGCCTTTCTACCTGGTGACGGAGCTCTAAATGTAGTAGATGAACATGACGAGGTATTAGTTGAAGGCATCGGCGGCTCCCGAGGAGGAAGTATGGGCGACATCCCCGGTGTAAGATGGAAAGTCATCACAGTTAATGGCGTGTCTCTAAACGAACTTGTATACGGAAGAAAGCAGAAACCAATGCGTTGAAAAGGGTGTAAAAAATGAGCAAACAAGTGCAAGAGATAAAACTTTTCGGAAAATGGAGCTTTAAGAACGTTCAGATACAAGATATTGGTTTAAAAAAATACGTTTCCCTTTCACCAGTTTATATCCCCCACAGCATGGGCAGACATGAACATCACAGATTTCACAAGGCAGAAGTAAACATTGTTGAAAGATTCATAAACAATTTGATGAGGCCAGGGAAAAGCGCAGGCAAAAAAGCACGAGCAATAAACATGTTAAGAAACGCGTTTGAAATTATTCACTTGCGAACAGGAAGAAACCCCATTGAAGCCCTCGTAAAAGCTGTTGAGAACTCTGCTCCGTGCGAGGACACAACCAGAATAAGCTATGGCGGTGTTGCTTATCACATGGCTGTTGATGTTGCGCCTCAGAGAAGAGTAGACATTGCTCTTCGCCTATTGTCGGAAGGTGCGCGAAAATCAACTTTTGGCAATTCTCGCACATTGGAGGAGTGCATAGCAGAAGAACTTGTTCTGGCAGCAAACAATGACATAAAAAGCTACGCAGTGTCTAAACGCAACGAAATGGAAAGAATCGCTAGGGCGTCAAGATAACCTACCGCATGTGCATTTCTACAACGTCTTTATCATCCAAAATAAAGGACAATCCTACCTTCTGTGGACTGAACGGAAGTCGCTTTGACCATACTCTCGCATAAGAAAAGCGTCTATAAAAGTCACTGTGAATCTGCTTAGCCAATTCCGCAACTATTGAATTCTTCTTCAAAATGAATGGTGCTGAAGACGGTTCCTTGCTACTTGGCTCTTTAGTGTAGACTCGGATTATTTCAAGCGACTTAAACAGTCCTGCACCAAGTCCTTCCAATCCGACCCCCGTTTTGCAGGACACTGGAATTATATTGATGCGCCCGCCAACAAGTCTTTCCAATTCTCTAAGACTTTCTGTCACTCCTTTGACATCGAACTTGTTTGCCACTATTATTGTTGGACGAAACACGGCGCTCTCAAAAATTGAGTCCTCGACATCGTCAAGCTGGGCATCACCGTATATTTTTACAACAGCGTTTGAAACTCTGTAGCTTTTCAGCAGCGTCTCCACATCTTTAAGCGTGCAATTGACAAGTTGGCCGATTACAAAGATTCTTAAGCCAACACCCATATGTTTCCGTTCTATTTCCACCCGCGCAGTTGGCTTTTTGACAAGAATACGGGCGTTTTCAAGTTCATTCAATATAAGAGAAAGTTGTCCAACGGGATTTTCAGCCAAGTCAACCATTAAAATCAAGCCATCAGCATTTCGAGCCAACGCCAATGTTTGTTGTCCCCATGTCTTTCCTTCCGCGGCACCTCTAATTATTGCTGGGGCCTCAACAATTTGAAATTGGAGGTCTTCAAAGGGAAGCATGCCGGGAACTGGTTCGTGTGTTGTGAAAGGGTAGTTGGAGACTTCAACTTTCGCGTTTGTGATAGAAGCTAGAAGGCTGCTTCGCCCCGCCTTTGTTTGTCCTAAAATAACAATCTGAGCAGCTCCTTCTTTCTCAATAAAAAGCTTTGGTCCATGTGCACCGATTTTTTTGCGTTTTTTCTCTTTTGCCTCTCTCCGTAGTGTAGCCATTTTTGTTTTTACTTGAGCACGAAGTTTTTCTGTGCCTTTGTGTTTAGGAACTAAGCTCAGAAACTCTTGTAAAAGTTGAAGCTTAGCCTTTGGGTTTCTGGTTGTCGAAGCTTCGTTCCATTTCTTTTTTGCTTCTACAGGCAAATTGGTAGGCATCGTGTCTCTATTCCTTTTACTATAAAAAGGTGAAGAAATATCTATTTATTTAGAAGGAAATTGGTTTTGGAATAATTTATGCTGTTTGGCAGTGACTGAGCCATATGGCACCAAAGGGAAAAACACCAACAGAGAAAACGAGAATCACAAGACTAGGTAATAATAAGTGGCTATGTCTAATAAAGGTGAGTAGCAAAAAATGGCATCTTTCTTATGTCTCAAACCTTAAACACGTATCAAGTTGTCGCTTCACTAGTGAATATAGTAAAAGGTCCAGTTTCAGGTGTTATACTGAAATAGTATGTTTCGCCATTTGTCCATGCAAGTGGGAAGTGATTTGACGAGTTGAGAACGATTGTGGCTGTTTGGTTGACTGGGACAAGTTTTCCTATGTCGATGTTTGTATAAGATGTCACCATACAATACATTGGTAGTGCATCGGTTAACTCAAGTCCTATGATTTTTCTTTCTCTTGTGCCTATGTTTTTGACAACTATGGTTGTCTTGTTTTCAGTGGAGTCCCAAAATATGTCTTCGATTTCCAAAGGGAGTTCTCTTTGAAGCGCTGTTTCAAGTAATGAAAAGGTGTTTCCATGTGCTGTTACAATGGTTAGACTATAGCTATGCCCTGAAGACCAATTATACATAACTCCTAAACTCTGAGTTTTTCCTGCATCTACTGTAATCGACCCATTAGGGTTATCCCATAACGAAACATGATTTATCTGCAAATCTACAATCTTCATGTTAGTGTTTCCAGTGTTTTTAACTTCCATATTAATGAAATCGTATCTATCATTAAACTCGCAACTAACAAACACAAGCGACTCTCTTGCATATGCACTGATGTATATGCAAGCACTTGCTATTATCACTACTGTGATTATATAAATGCCGAAGAATGCCTTTGCTTCCTTTTTGCACAACCACTTTTAAGAAATGGGAAAACGGTAGATAGTCTTTATGAATTGGCAATACATTTTGCGTGGTGGCGTGAATGGGAAACAAGAACAAACTATGCTCTCTGTGGTTTTTTAATCAATATATGTAGGCGCTTCTTCTCTTTCTTGCTAAGTCCCTAGTTAACACTCACGGTTTTTTCTGTAAGTCCAAAAGAATTGACAGAATCTGAGAAAGTAAACTTAATATTGCTGAAGGAACAGTGGTGTAAACCGAATTTCACCAATATTTGGAGGAAAGAAATAAGCAATATATGGAGAAGGAAAAAATGAGCAAATCAGAGAAACCGCACCTAAACCTAATCATCATCGGTCACGTTGACCATGGAAAATCTACAACCACTGGGCACTTGCTCTATGAAGCTGGCGCCATCGACGAACGAATAATAAAGTCTTACGAAGAAGAAGCTAAAAAGCTGGGCAAGGAAACTTTCAAGTTTGCATGGGTTCTCGACAATCTTAAAGAAGAACGAGAGCGAGGCTTAACTATCGATCTCAGATTTCTCAAGTTTGAAACGCCAAAATACTTCTTCACGGTCATCGACTCTCCAGGCCACAGAGACTTCGTCAAAAACATGGTTACGGGCGCAAGTCAAGCAGACGCTGCTGTACTTTTCGTTTCGGCGAAGAGAGGAGAATTTGAAGCAGGTATCGGCGCTGGTGGACAAACACGAGAACACGGCTTCTTGGCTTTCACGTTGGGATGCCATCAGATGGCGGTTGCCATTAACAAGATGGACGACCCGACGGTTAACTGGAGCCAAGAGCGCTACGAAGAAATCAAAAGTGAAATCGGCCGCATGCTTAAGATGGTTGGCTTCAAAGTGGATAAAATCCCGTTTGTGCCGACGTCTGGCTGGACTGGAGATAACTTGCTTAAGAAAAGCGACAAAATGCCTTGGTACAAAGGACCAACGCTCTTTGAGGCTCTGGACGGTTTCGAGGTTCCACCTAAGCCGCTTACGAAGCCGTTACGTATACCTGTGCAAGACATTTACACGATTACAGGAGTTGGCACCGTACCGGTGGGACGTGTTGAAACTGGAGTCGTAAAAGAAGGTGACATGCTTGTATTTATGCCGTCGAATGTGAAAGGTGAAGTCAAATCTATGGAAACGCATCACACTAGGGTGCCTAAAGCTGAGCCGGGAGACAACATAGGCTTTAATGTGAGGGGTATATCGAGAAATGATGTGCGCCGAGGAGACGTGGGTGGACACCCAGACAATCCGCCAAGCGTTGCTAAAGAATTCATTGGACAAATCATAGTAATCTATCACCCCACTGCAGTTGCAGCTGGCTACACACCAGTGCTTCACTACCACACAGGACAAGTGGCGTGTCGGTTCACAGAGCTTATCAAGAAAATTGACCCTCGAACTGGTCAGACCGTTGAGGAAAAACCGGCGTTCTTGAAGACAGGCGATGGCGCTGTTGTCCGAATGGAACCCTTGCACCCTATCGCGGTAGAACCTTACACTGACTTTCCAGAACTGGGACGATTTGCGGTGCGAGACATGGGTACAACTGTGGCTGCTGGTGTAATCAAAGAAATCACAAAGAAAGGACCTTAAAAACTGTAAACTCCTTCTTTTTCTTTTTTTTTCTTTGTCTTTTACCACAGTAAAGCGCAACGCTGATTTTTGTCAACGTTTTATTAAGCAGTGAACATATGTTTGACTGTCGTTCACGGTTGAGTTGAGAAAATGTCTGGAACAGAAACGCTAATTCCTTACATTGAAGAGCCAAAAAAAGAACCCCAGCCTACAATAATAGTTGACAATCACGAGGCAAGTAGCGCATCAAAGATTGTTAAAGGATTGGTGGAACGGGGAGCCGCAGTTAAAACTCATCCGCTGTCAAAAGGCGATTACATTCTTTCAGATCGTTGTGCTGTGGAGCGGAAAACGGTTCATGATTTTGTCTATACACTTACACGTCGTTACCTGTTTGACCAGCTTTTCGGGCTAAAAGAACTTTATCCAACCGCTATTGTTCTACTTGAGGGATATCTGCCGATAATTTACAAGTTCACCCGCATCAACCCCTCAGCAGTCTGGGGCGCCATGTTTGCTTTAGCAAAGCAAGGAATTGCGTTGGTTCACACAACAAACTACAAAGGAACAGTTGACTTTCTTTACACCGCTGCCAAACAAGAACAGATAGTTGAAAAACGGATTCCTGTAGTGCACGCTGCAAAAAAAACTGCAACTCTGGCTGACGCACAATTATACCTCGTTGCAAGTCTTCCAAACATCGGCCATGAAAAGGCGTTAGCCATCCTTGAATCATACCAGACTCCCATAAACGCTCTAATTAACGTGGATGGCTGGGCAAAAGAAGTACACGGTCTCGGACCCGTAATTAGCAAGAAAGTGAAAAAAGTCTTAAACACGCCGTTCAAGGAGTAGAAACAGTTTTGGACGTAGAAATTGCACCTACAAAGAAAGTTGTCGTTTTGGGACTTGACAAACGCCCATTAGACGATCTTATTTGGTGTGCATCAACCTTTAGTATAAATCGTTTGTTTTGGATAGACGGATATCTTATATGTGCTGAAGTTTACGAAAAAGCCTTCGAACACGAAATAGCAAAGCACGTGTTCCCAATCAGCCAAGTCTGCTTCACAGAGTTTCCAAAATACAAAAAATTCTATGAAGTAGAGAAAGGAGTACATCTTCCAATAGTTAACGTTAAGGGAGTAAAGATTTTCACAAATTTGTTGAGCGCAATCCTAGAGGAAGAAAAGAAACGTAACACGTCACCAAAACAACATACTTAATCCAAAGCTTATATCCTTGAAGCAGCATTGCTGTATGCACAAAAATCATTAAACCTTATAAATAGGAGATGTTGAATAAACTCTGCCAAAAAGGGTGAAGGCTAATGTCCAAACCATTCTACGTAAAATTTGAGATTCCCACAGAAGTAGCAGATGCGGCCTATGAAGCCCTCCAAATCGCAACACAAACAGGTCAAGTCAGAAAAGGAACAAACGAAACAACAAAAGCCATAGAACGCGGCATAGCAAAATTAGTAGTCATCGCAGAAGACGTTGAACCACCAGAAGTCGTTGCCCACCTTCCCATACTCTGCGAAGAAAGAAAAATCCCCTATGTCTTCGTTCCAACAAAACAGAAACTAGGCCCGGCTGTAGGTATAGATGTTCCATCTGCGTCCGTCTGCATAGTAAAAGAAGGCGACGCTGCAAACCTCATCAAAGAAATAATCAGCCGAATCGAGGCACTTCAACGAGGCAAACAGTAAGATGAGCAAAAAAGAAGAAGCGAAAACACAAGAGCTAGAACACATTCCCGCCGAAGTCATCCAAGTAATAGGCCGCACAAGCGCAACAGGTGGAATCTCACAGGTTCGAGTGCGTATACTTGAAGGCAAAGACAAGGGTCGCATAATCACTAGAAACTTAAAAGGCCCAGTCAGAGTTGAAGATGTGTTGATGCTGAGAGAAACGGAGCGAGAAGCAAGAAAAATGCGACGTTAAAAAGGAAAACTGGAGACATGATAGATGCCAAAATCGAGGTTATGCTCCTTCTGCGGGCACGAATTTCAGCAGGGCACGGGTCAAATGTATGTTAAAAATGACGGCACTATCCTATGGTTCTGTTCAAGTAAATGCCGCAAGAACAGTTTGAAATTGCGTAGAGATGCGAGAAAGCTGAAATGGACAAAATATTTTGGCAAAGAGGAAAAAGGCAGGGCTTAGAGTCTAAGATGTTGTTGGTGCGATTAAGAGAGGGATGACAATTTTTTCCCAAATTTTTTCATTATCAATGCAACCAATATCCGGAGAGTCAAGGTCGCCGTTAAAATAGCTATAGGAACGAGCACGGCAACCACCGCAGATGTACTTGTCTCTGCAGCTTCCACACCCAACTAAACGTCCTCCCACATTATATGATTTTAAATTCTCTCTTGTTCTAAGCTTCCAAAACATTTCGTCATGGTCCCACATTTGTTCCAAATTGTCTTTTAGGATGTTGCCTCGAACAGTTTCTTCGTTAGTGGGGAAAAAGACACATGGTTTGATGTCGCCGTTTGGCTCAAGACACATGTAAAGTCTTCCAGCGCCACATCCGCCTAGAAAGTTTGCCACAGTTTCCACGCCTTTCATGGCAGCATAGTGAGCAGAAACGGCGAAGTCTTGTCTTTTTTCCTTAGCTATCTTCTTGACAACACTCGCATACTGTGGACACGTGCTGAAGAAACGGTCAACTCTTATGTTGCTTTTCCCCGTTTTTTCTTCTTCTTCCTTAGTTTGAATAGAAAGATCAACAATTTTCCTCCCCATTATTTCGAGAATGGAAAGGCGTTCCTTTGGAGTTAGGTCTAACTCGAAATGTGCTTTAGCCCTTCCTGTAGGGATGTAATTGAAATGTATAAATCGGACGCCCAGCTTATCCCTAAGTTCAATTATCTTCTCAAATTCACCTATGTTTTCTTTATGTATTGTAGTGGCGATACAAGCATCGAGGCCCTCATCTATGCTGTTTTGTATCCCCTTCATAGTTTTTTCGAAGCACCCTGGCACACGCCGGAGCTCCTCATGCACCTCCTTAGTTGCACCGTCGAGACTTATCTCAACATATTCTATGCCCAAATCCTTTAGTCGTTTTGCGTTATCTTTCGTGAGTAGTGTTCCGTTTGTGGCTACGCTAAGATAAGAAATTTTCTTGTGAGCATAGGCAGCAACTTCGAAAAAGTCTTTGCGCATTAATGGTTCGCCACCGGAAAAAGAAAGAGCTGGAAGGCCGGTTGAGGCTATTTTCGAAAGCTTGTCGATGGCGAGGAACGCCTCCTCTGTGGATAGTTCAGGTTTATACTCACCCGCGTCTTCGTAACAGTGTTTACATTTTAGGTTGCAGACATGTGTGAAGTTCCAAACAACCTCAAATGGACCACCCGGAGTAAAGGGGATTCGGATGCCGTATTTTTCGATTCCTTTCATCATCAGAGTGAAGCCTTTCAACCAAGCGTCACCGTGTTTTGGATCGAGAAAGCAGTTTTTCATGAATTTCTTGTCAGTGCGCATTATTCGGCTGCCTGCCTCGTAAAAGGGCGTAGCTACTTTGTTGCTTAGCTTGCTGCATCTTTCGCAGAGTTTTAGGTCGTCACCTAGGAACTGCCTTAAGGAGTTAACCATCAGGCTTCCGTCTTTTTCGCATTCTATATCGAACTTGGAAATTATTTTTTTTAAGGCAGGGTTTAATACTGTTGAAAGCAGGTGGTTTTCAATTGGCTCGATCTGCATTTTTCCTCAACCCGCAGACAGAGATCGCCACAATTTTCTTTTAGAGAGTAGTTGCATTAAAGAATATCTGTAAAAGCATCGATAAGCAAAACAGTTTATATCAAAGGCACAGCATTTTTATGAGGCTCTTAAACTAAGCCTTAGAAAGATCCAAGCGCTGGGAACATTATGACAACAAGGCAACCCATAGTTTGCGTGCTAGGACACGTTGACACTGGAAAGACGCTTTTGCTAGACAAGATTAGGAAAAGCAGCGTCCAAGCACGCGAAGTTGGCGGCATAACCCAGCACATTGGCGCAAGCTTCTTTCCCTTAGACACGCTTATAGAGATATGTGGCCCATTACTTGGTCGGTCGAAAGGAAAAATTCAGATTCCCGGCCTTCTAGTGATTGACACGCCTGGGCATGAGGCTTTTGCTAACCTTAGAAAACGCGGCGGAGGCGCTGCTGACATCGCTATTCTGGTGATTGATGTGTTGAAGGGTTTTGAAGCCCAAACCTACGAGTCTTTGGAGATTTTAAAGGTGAGGAAGACGCCGTTTCTGGTTGCTGTAAATAAAATTGATCGCATACCAGGATGGTTGTCTCAGCCGGAAAAACTTTTTTTGAAATCGTATCAATCTCAAGACCCCTATGTACGTGAAGACCTTGACAACCGCCTTTACACAATTATGGGCACTTTTTCCACCTTGGTCCTTCAGTCTGACCGCTTCGACAAAATAAAAGATTTTACGCGAACAATTGCCCTTGTGCCAGTTAGCGCAAAAACAGGAGAGGGAATTCCAGAGCTTCTATCAGTTCTTGTAGGACTGACGCAGCAGTATCTTAGAACTCAATTACAAGTAACTGAGGGTGCTGGAAAAGGAACAGTATTGGAAGTGAAGGAAGAAGCGGGGCTTGGAATGACTGTTAACGCCATTATTTACGATGGAATTCTCAGGAAAGGAGATACCGTTGTGATTGGAGGCGAGGAAAAGCCCATTGTAACGAAGGTTCGTGCGGTTCTTTTGCCTAAACCCTTGGACGAAATAAGGGATCCTCGCGATAAGTTTTCTTCGGTAGACTCGGTTTCCGCTGCTTCAGGAATAAAACTAGCTGCTCCAGAGTTGGACACGGCTTTGGCCGGAGCCCCATTATATGTAGTGCCTTCAGAAGAACAAACTGAAGAATTTGTCAAAATAGTTTCTGAAGAAGTTGAGAAAGTAAAAATCGCTACAGACGTCGATGGCATCGTGCTAAAAACTGATGCATTAGGCTCTTTAGAAGCTATCGCCGAGATTTTGAAACGAGAAAATGTTCCAATACGGATGGCAGATGTCGGCGACGTTTCAAAACGTGACGTTGTAGAGGCTAACGTCGTGAAGGAGCATGAGCCGCTTTTTGGAGCTATTTTGGCGTTTAACGTAAAGGTGTTGCCTGACGCTGAAGAAGAAGCTAGAGATCGCAGAGTCAAAATCTTTCAACACAGCATAATCTACCACCTAATTGACGAATTTGTGGAGTGGATACGACGCGAACGAGACAAACTAACTCTTGAAGAGTTTGATCGCCTTATTACACCAGGAAAAATTCGAATATTACCTGGATACGTTTTCAGAAAAGCGAAGCCCGCCATTGTAGGAGTAGAGGTTTTAGCAGGCCGAATAAAGCCCAAGGTTGTTCTTGTCAAAGAAGACGGAGAGAGTGTGGGGGAGATTATCCAAATTCAAGACCGAGGAAAAGCTGTTTCTGAAGCCGTGACTGAAATGCAAGTGGCAGTTTCTCTAGAAAAACCTGTCGTAGGACGACATATCCACGAAAAAGATATTCTCTATGTTCGAGTTCCAGAAGCCCATGCTAAGGCGTTGCTGACAAAATTTCAAGACCGCTTGACTACTGAAGAACTGGAAATTCTAAATGAGTATGTAGAGTT
>JAOUKM010000006.1 GCA_029882535.1 Candidatus Bathyarchaeota archaeon | reverse complement strand
ATACCCGGGTAGTCCCAGCTGTAAACGATGCGGGCTAGGTGTTAGGGTGGCTACGTGCCACTCTAGTGCCGCAGCGAAGGCATTAAGCCCGCCGCCTGGGGAGTACGGCCGCAAGGCTGAAACTTAAAGGAATTGGCGGGGGAGCACCACAAGGCGTGAAGCGTGCGGTTTAATTGGAGTCAACACCGGAAACCTTACCGGGGGCGACAGCAGATTGAAGGCCAGATTGACGATCTTGCCAGACAAGCTGAGAGGAGGTGCATGGCCGTCGCCAGTTCGTGCCGTGAGGTGTCCTGTTAAGTCAGGCAACGATCGAGACCCACGCTCCCTGTTGCTACCAAGGAAAGTTTCCAAGGGGCACTCTGGGAGGACTGCCGCCGACAAGGCGGAGGAAGGAGTGGGCCACGGCAGGTCAGTATGCCCCGAATCCCCCGGGCCACACGCGTGCTGCAATGGCCGGTACAACGGGTTCCTACCTCGTGAGAGGATGGTAATCCCTAAAGCCGGTCGTAGTTTGGATCGAGGGCTGCAACCCGCCCTCGTGAAACTGGAATGCCTAGTAATCGCGTGTCATTAACGCGCGGTGAATACGTCCCTGCTCCTTGCACACACCGCCCGTCGTTCCAATCGAGTGGGCTTTGGGTGAGGCGCGGTCCTTAGTGGCTGTGTCGAGCCTGAGGTTCGCGAGAGGGGAAAAGTCGTAACAAGGTGGCCGTAGGGGAACCTGCGGCCGGATCACCTCCTAAGTAAGCAGCGCTTTATCTGTGGGTTGGAGGGGAAAGATTATGTGTGCGCTAGGCTAAACTCTGTTTTTTGTTTTTGTCGTTGAGAAAAAATAGGTGGTTAGGCGGTTTTTAGTGTCTCAAGTGTTTATTCTTTTTTGAGGGAGATTTCCATTGTTGAGACGTTTCTGGGGTTGCCGCCTTCTTTTGGTGTGATTTGTTCGGTGCCGATGGAGATGGCGTTGACTTTGGCGTCTTTGAGGAATCGGTTGCGGATGATTTCAGCAACATCAACAGCCGTGCTTATGGCGCGGCCGCGTGCTTTTAAGGTGACTTCTGTTGCGTTGCCCATGTTAAAGCCTGTGATAACTGCCATGACATAGTTCATTGGAGGTTTGTTTCCGACGTATACTACGTTTGGTTCTGTGCTCATTTTGTATATCTGCCTTCTTTGTGTTTACGGTAACATAGGCAATAGACAGACTAATATATGAATGTATAGGAACAAAAAACCAGAATTATTATATAGTGCAATCTAACGCTTCAAGATGCGTATGCCATGTTGAGGGGATTTTTCAGCAATGGCATGCTATCGATTCAGTTTTGATAGTGTGCCTATTTGGCTCAAAATAAAATCTTGAGAGGTCTAAAAAAGTCATAAACATAAACAGCCTTTGCTCTAGTTCACGCTTATCCGTCTAATCCGCTTTGGAGCCGTAAACCTTAACCCCAGCTTCCGCAACTCCCCTTCAATTTGCATAGGAGAACCCAACAACTCCCTAATACCATTAACATGCGCCGCCCCAGTTAAAGCCAAAATCCTAACACTTTCACCCTTATTCAGCTTCTGCGTCACAATCCACGCCAACCGAGCAGCCATCAACGCGTTCCGTTCGTCAATCAAAACCCGCCAAACATGAGGAGCCCTCGCTCGCAAAACCTCCAACCTCCTCGCATGCCTTTCCAAAACCTCATCCTTATACCCCTTCTCCCACAACCACACCTCATCATCACTGCGATGCCAAAAAGAAAAACTCACAAAAGAAAACCACCACAGCCTAGAAGGAGGCAACAGTTGCTGAACCCTATTTACAATTTCCCTCTCAGACATGTCAATGAGCCAAATATTCACATCCGCATTACCTAATACATCAGCAGCCCCGAGAAATTCACACCTCCCTGCACAAAACCTGCGCTCCTGACAAGAGGCACACCGCTGATTCAAAAACTGAAACCGCTGCATATCAAGCTCGATCGCCAAATCCGTGGGCTTCAGCTTCCTCACTGCCTCATGAGCTTCCAAAAGACTTCGCTTAGTGAAATGCGCCGTGCCCAGCAAGTTAACGTATTCGTTGTAGTCTATGTTAAGGATTTCAGTCTCCACAGAAAAACATCCTCTGTTACTCAATCTTTATAGTCCGTTTCTTTTCATCCTCAACGGTTTTCTGAACTTTTGGAATAGTTACCTCAAGTACGCCATTATTATAGCTCGCAGCAACTTTCTCAAGGTCAATATCCCTAGTCGGTAACTCTACTGTTTTGGAAAAATTCTTAGCCCTAATCTCTACAACCCGCTCCGCTACATTAAGCTGAATGTCGCTTTTGTCAACACCTGGCAGCTCAATGTAAATCCTGATACTTTCTTTCTCTTCGAAAATATCTGTAAGCGGCTCTCGTTCTTCCTCAAGAGCACGGCTTGGAATACGCATCGGCTCGCTACCGAACTGGAATTGTCTCCGTGCGACGTATCCTCTCACACCGGGCTTGTTAATTGGCTTGACTTCCCAACCGCCTTTGGATTTTCCATCTTTGGCAATTTTTTCGAAATCTTGCATTTCCCTGAACATGCGTTCCATTAAATGTTTGTAGAAGCTGTTTATGTCTCGGAAAACTTCGTCGTCCTCATAATAATCCACCAATCATTTTCACCTCCTTTAAATGCTTTCAACAACCTCTCGCAAATGTCTCAAAACGAAGCTAAGCATCAAAAACTCAGCTTTTCCCGTTTCGGAAAAACTGTATTTGCCATTCTCATCCTTCTCTAGCAAGCCTCCTTCACAAAGTTTCTTAGTGTTCTGCCAAACAATCTTCGGATTCAATTCAAGTTCCTTGATGAAATCTGTAAACCCAAGCGTGTAGTCGTCCTCTTCGAACAGTCGTTTTACCATGCGAAGTCTTGTCACGTGGGAAAGAGCATCAAAAAGCTTGGTAAACCTTTCAAATTCTTCTTCAAAAGAAGTGAGTTCTCTATCCAGAAGGTCTCGGGGCCAAGCTTCTGCGGAGAGTGGTAATTCCATTAGGACTTTGTTGTTTTTGACCAGTAATAGTTTGAGACTCATGTTTAATTACCAAAAGGTAATTACCAAAAGGTAATATTTAAGGGTTGCGAAAGACAAAATGTATTAAGAAAACAATCACTAACCTATAGGTGAAATGAACAGCTTGTCTCTTCGAGAAGCCATGTTGTACGAAAAACTGCCCGAAAACAAAGTACACTGCCATCTGTGCGCCCGCCACTGCAAAATAAACGAAGACGGGAGAGGATTCTGCCTAATTCGGAAAAACGAGAAAGGAACACTTTACTCTCTAAACTACGCCAAAGCCTGCTCTGCCTGCGTCGACCCCATAACCAAAAAGCCTCTTGCCCATTTTCATCCAGGCGCCCTAACCATGTCGATAGCCACAGTAGGCTGCAACTTCCGCTGTCAGTTCTGCGATAACTGGGTGATAAGCCAAGAAAAAGACGTCACTGGACACCATTTTCCGCCAGAAGAAGTGGTGAAGGCCACTAGGGATAACGGCTGTCAAGGAATAAGCTACACATACACCGAGCCTACAATATTCTTCGAATACACTTACGACACTGCGAAAATAGCTCACGGCGTCGGATTCTTCAACACTTTCGTGACCAACGGTTACATGACGCCCGAAGCGGTCAAAACTATTGCTCCTTACTTGGACGCTGCAACAGTAGATTTTAAAGGAGCGGCAGACCCTGGATTTTACAAGAAATTTTCATCAGTGCCATCGGTGAAACCCATTTTCGAGTCGTTGATTGAAATGAAGCGAAACGACATCCACATCGAAATCACTAATCTCATAGTGCCAAAAATCGGCGACTCGATGGATAGGATTAAAGAGTTGGCTGTATGGGTTCATGACAACTTGGGCGTGGATACGCCGTTTCATCTTTTGAGGTTTCACCCAGACTACAAGATGACTGGGCATACTGCGACTCCGGTGGCGGTTATGGAGGAGGCATATGTTGTGGCTCACAAGGAAGTTGACTTAAACTATGTTTACATGGGAAATGTGCCAGGGCATCGTTTTGAAAACACTTACTGTCCCAACTGTAACGAGTTATTGATAAAACGTTTTGGCTTCGAGATAGTGAAATGGAACTTAACTAAAGACATGCGCTGTCCAGCATGCGGGCACGATATACCTATAAAAGGAGAGCTACACCCAGCAGGAATTGCCTATCCATACGCGCTATTCTAAAAACTTCGGAGACGCGTATATATCGATTATTATAAGGAATTTTGAAGGGAAAGATTCTGCAGACTTGAAGCGGTTAAAAACACTTTTTGAGCAAGAACTCCAGTGGTCTCCACCTTAGACATTTATTGAAGAATTTATCAAGGTTGTTGCTGGGATATCAAAAAAGGATCCTGAGCTTGTAAAACTGGCGGTTGTTGATGGCGAGGTGGTGGGCTACTGCATTGCAACTAAGGGGTAACATTCATACGAGGATGTTGTGCTCGACGTTACGATGGATTCTGCCTATATTTGGGACATGTATGCTTTGAAGAACTTTCGTCACAAAGGCATAGGTAAGCGGCTCCTAGATAGTATGATACAATATTTGAAAAATGTCGGAAAGAAGAACGTGTTTCTGATAGTCAACGTATGGAACGAAGACGGTAAGAAGTTTTATGAAGTAAATGGTTTTAAAACTTGGGGCTACTTTTTAAGAAGGCAAATATAGAAGTTTCTCAGCGTCCGTTGGCCTTGAAATTACTTGGTTTTCCATAAGTTTAGCAATTATCTTCGCTTTCGCTTCGGCTCTATCGATTTTTTCTGCTCCTTTAAATAGTGACTTTGGCATCCAACGCTCTGTCAAGTCATATATGTGAGTCATTCTTGGCGGTTTTTCCCTTCCAACGATTGCAATAGCAAAAGTTAGTTGCAACTCATCCACAGCCTTCGTAAACGTGTTCTTCTTTTCTTTTCCCCAGAAACCGAGCCTTTTCCGCAAGACAGTTGTCGAAGTTGAACCGTGCGTTTCTAGGAAGTTAAGCATTTTCTTGGCGACATCGCTTAATTCCCTTGTTCTACAAAGCTTATAAAGTGAAGGAAACAGATCTAACGAAACCAGTGAAACCTGCTTACGAACAAGTTTTCCATAATGAATCAACTTCTCCATAGCTAAATCGTCAGCCCACCCCCATGCCCTGTCAAACTTCTCTTGTCGATTCCCCTTCGTGGCGTGGTAAAGACTAGGGAACGATGTACCTTTTATAGGAAATAGAGTGACAACGCCGTGTTTGTTAATGAACTCCAGCGCTTCTTCTTGAGAATTTACAACGTTTTCCGAAATCAAATTTACGCCCCCATTTTTCGATACAATCCTAACTATATAAATTGGTGTTTCACAGTATTTTTTTGATGACCAACAGATGTGGGCGTTTCTAAGACCAGATGCAACCACAGTATTGAAAAATAAGGTTGCTCGTGCAAGCTTAGGCAGATATTTCGATGTCATGCAAAACGATAAAGTAGCCAAATTCATGATTGCCCGAAAACTAGCTGCTTCCTTCAGCCAAGACAATTCGGCGTCAAAGCTATGGAAGATGCACGATCAACTGCTAAAAGAATTTCTCCAACTTGAGAAGAAACTCGACAGCCGTTTAACCAGCTTGGGAGAATTAGAAACGCCCCTACAATCGTTCTTGGATTTAAAGATTGAAATCGCAAACCGCATTTTAGAAAGCTGCCACTTCTGCACTAGACGATGCAGCGTCAACAGAAAAGAAGGTGGGCTGGGATATTGCAAATGCGGCACCCAAATCACAGTTTCCACAATGTTCGAGCACATGGGCGAAGAACCAGAACTAGTGCCTTCTGGAACCATATTCACTCTCGGCTGCATCATGCGTTGCCGCCACTGCCAAAACTGGACAATATCACAGTGGATGGAACAGGGAGAAACCTACACACCTGAACGTCTTGCAGCGGCAGTGGAACATTTGCGTAATAACGGCTGCAGAAACGCCAATCTAGTAGGCGGAGATCCGACGCCGTGGTTTGCTCAATGGCTTGAGACCTTCAAACACGTCAATGTAAACGTGCCGGTTGTTTGGAATTCTAACTCTTACTACAGCAAAGAAACAGCTAAACTTCTCGCAGGGTTCGTAGACGTTTATCTCCTCGACTTCAAGTACGGAAACAACGAGTGCGCCAAACGTATATCCGACGCCCCAAACTACTGGGAAGCGTGCACCCGCAATCACATGTATGGAAAAGAATACGGTGAACTCCTCATCAGAGTCCTAGTTTTACCCGACCACTTGGACTGCTGCGTCACCAAGATTCTAGAGTGGATAAGCAAGAAACTTGGACCCACAACACGAACAAACGTCATGTTTCAGTACAAACCTGAATGGCGTGCAAATGAAATTCCTGAATTGCGGAGACGGCTAACTAGGGCTGAAAGAGAAAAAGCCATCCAACTCGCTAAGAATGCAGGTTTACTCAATTTTATAACATGAAAGAACTTCGATAGGGTAACCAACCAAAAGCTATTTCTCTTTGAACTAGTCTGTTGTGTTAAGGAAGAAAACTGGAAAATGCCCTATTGTCCAGAATGTGGCGGCGAAATGAAATATATTGCCATGATGAAGCGCTATGCATGTAAGAGTTGCGGGCTCTCAGTCACCCATCAAGAACTGATTGAGCTAAGACAACAACTGCGTCCAAAGCTCGAGTCGGATAGTGAAAAACGCAGAAAAGCGCAAAAAGAATACCTGAAATGGTGGCTCGGCAAGAAAAAATAGAAACAAATGCGCTGCATAGCGTTTAACCTTCTAGTCTAGAGAATGGACTTTTATTTTTTCGCTACAGTTATAGCTTCTAAACACACTTTCATCTTCACAGGTTGATTCCAAAATGGCTAAATGTGTAGAAATGGTCTCTGTCGGCAACGAATTGCTAATTGGAAAAACACTCAATACGAACGCTAAATGGCTGGCGAAAAGAATAACTTCCCTCGGGCTTTCCGTAAGCCGAATAACCGTCATCGGCGACGACGTCAAAGAAATTGTAAAAGCCCTGCGGGAAGCGGTTCATCGAAGTCCAGATTTTATTATTACAACTGGAGGTTTAGGGCCTACTTTTGACGACAAGACACTAGTAGGAATTGCTGAAGCTTTTGGCTTCAAGCTTCAAGTAAACAAGAAAGCCTTGAAGATGGTTGAGGAGAAATATGTTGCTTATGCAGAGGGAATGGGTCATGAAAAGTTTGAGTTAACTCCTGCTAGAGTTAAGATGGCGAAGATTCCAGAAGGAGCAGAGCCTTTACCTAATCCTGTTGGTACCGCACCAGCAATCACCATTAGAAACAACAAAGTTATCGTTTTTGCGTTGCCTGGTGTTCCCTCGGAGATGAAGGCGATTTTCGAAAACTCGCTCTCACCTGTTCTCAAGGCTGCATCGGGAAATCTAACGTTTTTTGAAACGAGCCTTTACGTTTCGGGTGTTATGGAGTCGGAGATGGCGCCTCTCATAGACCAAGTCATGCACGACAATCCTTACGTCTACATTAAGTCTCATCCTATGGGCGCCGAGGAAAAGCCAAGAATAGAGCTGCATCTCTCTACCACAGCAGAAGACGCTGAGACAGCGAAGAAACGTGTTTGCAGAGCGTTGATCCAGCTTTCTGAGGTAGTTAAGGCAAAAGGTGGAAAAACCAAAACCGCCAAAGCGGAAACGCGTTAACGTCTTGGATAAAGGTTTTTCTTTTTTGAATGCCTTTTTTGTTTGGTTGCGATGAGGGAGCAGGCTAGACTCTGACCGAAAGATGATTGTAAATTCTGGTTCCTGAAGCAACCACTGTCTAAAAAAAGGAAATAAGCAGGAATGTAGATTCTAAGCTGATTATGTGAAGGTGAAGTTTTGTGTATGTTGTGTTTATTGTAGGTACAGCAGGGTCAGGGAAAAGTCTTCTTACTGCCGCTTTTGCAGAATGGTTGAAAATGGCAAAGCAAGACGTGGCGATAATGAATTTAGATCCGGGTGTAGTAAAATTACCCTATACGCCTGACTTGGACATAAGAGACTACATAAATATAGCAAACTTGATGGAGGAATATCGTTTAGGGCCTAATGGAGCCTTGATTATGGCTGCTGACTTGATTGCAGAACAGGCGGCGACATTGAGTGCGGAGGTTGAAGAACTTAACGCAGATTTGGTGCTGGTGGATACTCCAGGGCAGATGGAGCTTTTTGCTTTCAGAGCGAGTGGTCCATACATTGCAGCAGAACTGACTAGAGAGCCTAAAGCCATAGTGTATCTTTTTGACTCAGTATTCTCGCTTAGTCCTCTAAATTATGTTTCAAATCTTTTTCTCTCTGCCGCGGTTTACAATCGTTTTTTAATTCCTCAAGTTCACGTGTTGTCGAAATCTGATCTTCTGCCGCAAGAAAAAGTTGGCAGCATTGTGGATTGGTCGGCGAATCCGGAAACGTTGGAGCTGGCTATTGACGAGAAGTTGAAAGGTACGAAGCGTCTGTTAAGTCTTGACATGGCTCATGCAATATATAGGTTGGGGCTTCGGTTTCTTTTGATTCCTGTTTCGGCAAAAACCAACGATGGAATGACAAACCTGAACATGCTGTTGGAGCGTATATTTGCTGGCGGAGACAAGTTTACCTATTAACAACATCTTGATTGTTAAGGAGACTCCATACAGCGGCCAAAACGCCATACTCCGCTTTCTCCAATGTGTCTGCACTGCCGATGATGACTACATCGTTCTCTTCAGGTTTCAGCGAACCTACGAGATTTCTATAGACTTTTGGGAAGTCTTCAGCAACGTTTCGGTAGTCTGGAGGAACCGTCAGTTTTCCATCTTTGAAGATGAGCGTCGTTGCTCCCTTTGCACCTGTCAATAGAGCAGCATCTCGTTGTTCCATCCCAAGCTTAACCTTGCTGCCACACTCTTTAACGAGTACAGCGACATTGAACGCCGCAAGTGTTAACCCACTTCTCTCTAGAACGATCTTTCGAGGAAAAGCCGCATGCATAGTATTCCACAACTTTTCACCTTTCTTTGAAAAAATGCAACCCGCCCGATTTACAGTGATTAACCCATAACTCTTTAATCGTTCAATTAACGTCCGTGTTGCCCCTTCTCCCAAAACTAGCTCCTTCGAAAGCCGATTTCTACCAATCGGTCTTTCCGCAATCAACTCCAACGCTTTAATTACATGAACCACAGAAAAAGAAGGACTAGGCCCAGGCGCCTTTTCACAGACCAACTCTTCCAAAAGGCGTTTCAGACATTTAGCCTCCTTGCAGTAAGTTACTTATAGGGTTAATTTCTATCTTTCCCAAAAAACTAGGCGTGTGGGAGATAACGCAAACTTAAAGAATGTCAAGTTTGGCTTTAATTGTGAAACCAGTAAGGGCCCGTAGCTCAGCAAGGATAGCGCCGTTGGCATCTAAAGCACCGGGCTTTTAACCCGGGGGTCTCGGGTTCAATTCCCGACGGGCCCGCCACCATCCGCATATCCGCTCTACAAAAGGTATTGTTCACCTCGACATATTTTCTATGTGAAACATGGTTGATATACAATGCTGTGAGGAGTGATTGGGGAGAAAACCGTTGAGAAAAAAGAAGAAACTAGCAGAGCCGGTTTCTGGAGAAAACTACACAATCTTTCACGCCTTATTCGAAGCTGTGAAGGATAAGGAAAAAGAAAGCAATAAGCCAACGTCTCTGCTTGACCGTCTGAAACTTCGCAAGTAGAATTGTTAATGACGTAATTTTTTAGTCCTTCGCCATAGCTTTTTTCTTTAACTCTGGTGACAGTTTCTCAATTGCATATCTTAACGCTGTTCTCGGCATTTCTGCCCTGTGTCTCATAACATAATGAAACACTTCTTGTGGATACAAATTACTTGCTTCTTTTAGCATCCACCCATAACCTTTTTGCACAAAATCGTTTTGGTCTAACAAAAGCATGTCTGCCATCTCAAAAATAGTTTCAAGATACTTAGCTCTTCGAATCGAATAGATCATGACTACTGCAGATGCCCGTCTCAACCAGCTGTTCTTAGATTGTGTCCATTTTTTCACCTTTGGGCAGAATTCAGGAAATTGATAAATGAATGCGCCAAAAGCATGTGTGCAAAAATCATCACATGCTCCCCAGCTGGACACATACGTTTTCAACCATGATTCAAAAAGATAAAAATCAGATGGCATATAGTGTTTTTTAAGACGAAAAGCCCAGTCAAAAGCAATAGTTCTTTCTTCACTGTAACCTGATTTCAATAAAGCTTCGCATAAATCGAATATTTCTTGTCGGGTCTTCGTTTTAATTCTCGAAAAGTATTTTGCAGAAATCTTTCTGACGACAGGGGTTCTTACTCCAAGCAGTTTTATTTGTCCTCTAGTCCATTTTCTTGCGGCATCGTGATACCTTCGATCAATAAGCTTCTCTAGTTCCTCTCTAATCTCATGAATAATCATTTTCTCCCTTCTCAGTCTCAGCTTATAAACAAACTTTGAATTTGCAGACATCGTTTCCTTGTTTAATTGACTTTTCAAACACTACATCTACAGGTCTCTGCAATGCTGACTCAAAGAGTTCTTTAATCCAGCCTCGCGAACAGTTACACCAAGTAGGCGAAAGTTTGCCTGAATATTTCTTTACCAATGGGCAGTAACATTTTTCATAGATTACATAGACATTGTCCTTCTCTATTCTCAGTTGGTTCCATATTTTGCTCAGGTTATCCAAAAACTCCTCCATGTTCTCCGCCTTTTTCTTGCAAGCTTGAGCTTTCTTAACAAAGCCAGTAGAAATGCATGTTCGCCCACAGTTTTCAAGTATTTTTGCTCGTGTTTCTTCGTCAACCTCTGCGTCTAAACTACTCATTAAAGTTTTAATCCATCTATGTAAATGTGTCATATCACTACTTCCTAAATGAAATGCTCGTGTTCAGAACAACAAGGGCTTAACGGAGTCAATTATATGTTTTGCAAAGAAGATATAAAAACTCATCTCAGTCGATGACGCATAAAAAAGTGGTTTTGGTTGATCATCGCCGAGAGGAAGTTGGGAGGGATAGGGGGCTTTTCTCTCAGCTCCGTAACGCCTTCTCCTTTTCTCCTTTTATGGTTCAGGCAATACTATATAGTCTATAGTAATAAATGGGTTACTACGCGAATTGTAATATGTCTCAGCCGAATTATCTCGAAGTTTCTAGCATTTCAACAGCGGAACTTCGCTTTTAGGACGCCCTAGACAGTAATATGTTGTTGATAAGACATGTTTGAAGATATAGCTATCTCCGCGGTACAAATGCTTATCATCACATTCTGGACAGTGATAGTTTTCATGGTAATCTGGGGCGCATTGTGGCTGCATTCGCTACGCCACATTAGAAAAGAAGATTAGCAAGCATAACCTGTTTTCTTCACTGACGAGACAAGAGACTAGGCGTTATTTTAGAAAGCTGAGGAATTTTTGCTCGTCTAAATATGCGTCGGGATTAAGCTTCCACGTTTTGATGTCGAAGTTCCCCCTCGTCTGGGCAAGTTGTCTAATGAACTCGCCGGCTTCGGGTTTTCTCCACCAAGTTTCACCAAAATCATGAGCAAGCTTTTCTTTCATAGTTGCAACCCTGACTGCTGCTATGACGTAGCTTGGAGAGTACATGTCGTAGTTTGGCATTACGTGATGAAGTATCCAGTAATTGCCAGGCGTTTCGATAAAGAAGCGCTTTGTCAGTTCTTGCCATCTTTTTGCGGCTTGTTCTATGGTGTAGCGGTTTTTCCAGAATTCCATTTTCATGATGCTGTTTGCCGCGTAGAACGTTAGGAAGGCGAGATTCATGAATCTGACGCGGTCAACGATTTCTTTGATAGCTGTCTCCTCAAGCTTCAGGTCTTGTCGTAGGAAAAGCGGGTTCTCTGTGACGCTTTCTATGAGTATGCTGAAAGTTTCGGCGACGCTCCTAGGGACAACGTATCGTTTCCAAACGGAGTCTTCAGGGTTGGCGCTTTTGCCGTGGATGCCGTGGCCGAACTCGTGGAATACGCTGCCGAAGTCTGTGAATGGAGAAACTTTCCGGAAAAGTATTCTGATATCATTGGGAACTTGGATGCCCCAGCACGAGGCGCTTGGGCTCTTGTTCGGGCGGTCTTCATCGTCGACTTTGATGGTGGAAGTGTCGAAGCGCAAACTTGTTAAAAATCGTCTAATTTCGTTCAGCGGCTTTTTTCCTTCAAGGTATTTGTTTAAGGGTTTGTAGACTCTGCCACGCCACGTGTAGTAGTCATCGTAGTATTCTGTTGTTGTTTTGCGGAGAACTTGGGGTGCGAAGTGGCTTGCTGCGGCTAGGAATGTTTGTTTGGCTCCGTCACCAAGCTTTTGGAGAAGGTTTGATAGTTCGTCGTAGCTAGTTTGTTCGAGTTCTAAGTAGCTGTCTAGTGGTGTGAGATCGTATCGTTTGTAGACTTCCTTTGAGATGTTCATCCGTTTTTCTACTAGATGCGAGATTGTGGGGGCTTTAGCTATGAACTCGTCGAAAACTTCTTTGCGTTTTTGGGCGTCGTCTGTCTGAGAGTTGAATTGCCGCCAGTTTCCCCAGTTAACTTTCTTTCCGTCAATGCGGTGTTTTTCGGTGGAGATTTTTTCCATTCGTTTGTCGTGAAAGTCAAGTTCAACTTCGAGTCTTTCGGCTTCGGCGATTGTTCCTATCGAGGCTAGGTACATGCTTCTCGGTTTGCTGAATTTTTCTAGGAATTCCTTGCTTATTTCTGTGAGTTGTTGAGCAAGTTTTTTCATTTGCTCGCGGTTGTAGGTCAAGCCTGCGTATTGGTTGTAATATTGTTCTGCAAGTTGGCTGTCTAGCTTTTCATATCGTGACGCAAGTTCTTCGAGGGACAAGTTATCATGCTCTCCTTTTTAGAGGTTAACTTTTACTATGAAGCGATGATATAATGGTTTTGCATTCGGGATTAGAAGTGGAAACGCTGTGAAAGTTGTTACTATGGTTGACGAGTTGAAAACTGCTAAGCGGCAGTTATACGAGCGGTTAGCAGAGTTTATGGTTGGGTTGGTTGATTTCGCTGGTGTGTTGGTTGTTTTGGAGGCTGGGTGTGGAGGCGGTGGATTAACTATACCTTTGGCGGCGAGTGTTGGTAAGAAATGCAAGATTATTGCTTATGATTTATGGGTGGGTTCTTATACAGGTGATTTCGAGGTTTTGAAGGAGGCAATAGCTTCTGGTGGGTCTGAAGATGTTGTTGAAGCTGTGAGGGGAGACGTCAAGGATATGAAGGCTATTGCTGACGAGAGTGTGGATTTAATTGTGTCAAATGAGTTGTTTTGTGACTTGGATAGGACTGGCTTAGAGCAGGCTCTGAAGGAGTTTTACCGCGTCTTAAAACATGGAGGACAGATGGTTCACGCAGAGCTAAGTCCAGCAGCTGAAAACAGAGCTCAAAAGCTGTTAATTGAAGCAGATTTTCATTACTCCTTAGAGCCTATCTTGCCTGAAGGCGCGTTTTGGTTTTCTCCAACCGTTGACGACGTGGCGGTTCTAATGCATAAAACTGGTTTTAAAAGCATTTGTGCTCACTATTCTGAGACCAACTTGAGACTTGGCTATGAGGTGGCAATTGAGCAGTTAAAGCTTTGGAAGACAGATATCCGTTTTGTGGACAAGTATGAAGAGGATTTGCAAGATTATGGATTGGAGTTTCCATTAGAACATGTGGTTGTATGTAGAAAGTTGTGAGGCGGGATATATTTAAGTAGAAGCCTTTTTTCTTTTAGGAAATGGATGCCCTGGTAGTATAGTCCGGTCTAGTATAAGCGGCTGTCGCCCGCTCGACCCGGGTTCAAGTCCCGGCCAGGGCGCCACACACTTCTGCCTTGAAAAACTGAATTTTTGATACTAAATTTGCTTACCGCACGTAAGCCATATATTATCGAAGAAGGTTATCGTTGTGTGGCGATTAATATGGCAAAACCAGCGGACACATTAAAGTCCAGTTATGATAAACTTATGGCGAAAGCTAAAGACGTAACGATTCTTCAAACAGTCGAATCCGTCGTCCACTGGGACATGGAGACGAAGATGCCCCCTAAGGCAATCAATCTGCGAAGTCAACAACTAGCCATGCTTAGCCAAATTGAACACCGAATGAGCACCGACCCCGAAATCGAAACCCTCCTTTCCAAGATTGAAAAACATGTAGACTATGGCAGCTTAAACGAGCTAAAGAAAAGAAACGTGTATCTAATCAGAAAGTACTACGACGAACAAACAAAACTTCCCGAAGAACTCGTAGTAGAAACTGCCCGACAACAAGCAATAGCCATCAACGTTTGGAAGAAAGCAAAAGCTGCAAAAGACTTCGCAATGTTCAAACCAGAACTCGAAAAACTTCTCAAACTAAGAAAGAAAGCCGCAGAAATTCTAATGGACGTAAAAGCTACCAAGACACCATACGACGCCCTCATAGATATTTTTGAACATAAAATGACTGCAGAAACTATTGCAAAGATTTTTAGAGAGCTAAGAGAAGGATTAGTTTCGATACTAAAAAAATGCCAGAGCGCACCCAAACAAACCGACACATCACTTCTAATGCAGAATGTTCCTTTTGACGTTCAACGTAAAATTTCCAACGAACTCGTCAAATTCATAGACTACGACGTGGAGTCTCCTAAAGCCGGAGGAAGAATAGATGAGACCGAGCATCCCTTTACCACAGGTTACTACGACGACGTGAGAATCACAACCCACTACTACGAAAACAACATGGCATCCTCGCTGTTTTCGGTATTACACGAAGGCGGCCACGCCATATACGACCAGGGTCTCAAGCCAGAATGGATATACCAGCCAATAGGTTACGGATGCTCCTTCGGATTTCACGAGTCTCAGTCACGGTTTGTGGAAAACATAGTTGGGCGATCACGCAAATTCTGGGTCTACTTCTTCCCAAAACTGAAACAACTCACAGGCAACACATTCTCCGACGTGGCTTTAGACGATTTCGTCCGTGCCATCAACCAAGTCAAACCTTCAAAAATCCGCGTTGAAGCAGACGAAGTTACCTACTGCCTCCACGTAATCATCCGATTCGAGATTGAACGCGAACTGATAGCAGGCAAAATCACCGTAGCAGACCTCCCAGAGATTTGGAACCGAAAATACAAAGAATATCTAGGCGTAGTCATCGAAAATGACTCCGAAGGCGTCATGCAAGACATCCATTGGGCCAGCGGCTACTTCGGCTACTTCCCAACCTACGCGCTGGGTAACATATTCAGCGGACAGATTCTAGTCGCAATGGAAAAAGCCATACCCAACTGGAAAGACCAAATTGCAAAGGGCAACTTCCAAAATGTCAAAAAATGGCTAACCGAAAACGTCCACCACTACGGAAACCTCTACGATCCAGCAGTTCTCATCAAGAAAATCACTGGCGAACAAATAAACGTCAAACCCTACCTCGAATATCTCAACAAAAAATACTCATGGATATACAGATACTAAACCACCACCTTAAAACATTCTCACATTTGGCGTCTATTAGAAGCCTACTTAGCTCCAAATATGAGTGGCGTGTTTTTGTATTTATTCTGAATGTTTTTTGCAGAAATAGGGGCTGGAGTATTGGCGAATACACAGGCGATTTGCAGATTAGAAAAGAGGTTATCTGACAAAAGCTTTAAGAAAAGCTCTTGAAAAAACAAGCACAAACCTCCCAAATCGTTTCCGTTTAATTTTCTATTACCAAATAACAATTAACTTATATTTGGAGGAAGAAACTGGTTGCTTGTCGCAGTTACTGGGTGTTAAAGTTGGATAATCCAGCTAGTTATCGGTGGAAAACATTGGCTTTGGCATATGTGTGCATGCTTTCTTTTGCACTGGTCTTTCAGTCCATTCCACCGCTCCTCACTCTAATCTGTCAAGAATTCGGCATCAGCCATGCCCATGCAGGCTTGCTCATGAGCCTATTTGCGCTACCAGGCATATTTGTAGCCTTACCTGGAGGAATAATCTCAGATCGTTTTGGCATGAAAAAAACAGGCATAACTTCTTTAGTCTTAATGATTGCCGGGACATTAATCGTTGGAACAAGCATCACTCCTCTCCAAGCTTACGTGGGCAGAATCGTTTCTGGCATCGGTGGATTAACCTTAGCGATTGTGCTACCTCAATTAGTGTCAAAATGGTTTTTAGGCAAAGAGTTAGGCGTGGGGATGGGTGTGTTTAATACTGCCATGCCTTTAGGCACGATATTAAGCTTCAACGTATTCAGTGTCATAGGCAACGATCTTGGATGGCAAGTACCCATTTTCTTAACTACAACAGCCAGCATCTTCGCCCTTCTGCTTTTTTTGTGGCTTTTTAAAAAGCCCACTGAAAAATCCGAGAACGCCAAGAGCAGTATATTCAGGGGCATCACCAAGTTGGGGGCTTCCATATGGCTTGTCGGCTTTTCTTGGATGTGGTTCAACGCAGCTTTCATTTCTTTCCTAACTTTTTCTCACGACTTTTTTGTGGCTAAGGGTCATGAAGTTGGGTCTGCTGGGTTCATGTCAAGTGTAATTATAATGGGCTCTCTTTTTCTAAGTCCCTTGATAGGTTATCTTGTATCCAAGTTTAGAAGAGAAGAAATGTTCATAGGATTGAGTGGTGTAATTCTAGCGTTTTTGCTTTTCTCTATTCCCACTGCATTACATATTCTTCCTTTACTTGTACTAATAGGGATATTCGCGGCGTTAGTGCCTGTTTCAATTTTTTCTTTACCATCCAAAATAGTAAAACCTAAGAACCTTGGTTTAGCCTTTGGAATCATAACGGCGTGTTTAAACATAGGAGTACTGGTAGGTCCTTTTCTCGCTGGGTTGGCAAAAGATTTCACAGGAGAATACAACTTCAGCTTTTACCTGCTCTCACTTTTTGCAGTGTTACAAACAGTTACAATTGGATTCTTCAGCTTATTTAGACTCAAGAATGAAAAGAAAGCGCAACTCCACAAAAAATAGCCCTTACATCCCCGTCTTTATGAGCTTGCCTTTCATCTGACTAAGAGTTTTCATATGTTCTAACAGCTTTGTTCGAGCCTTACTTGGCGAAATCTTTGAAAACTGTATCTTGTCATTTGGCTTAGCTTGCCCAAGACGAGAAACGTCAGGAGTAGTGACGACGGCGATTTTCGGATAGCCCCCAGTTGTCTGCGCATCTCGCATCACTAAGATCGGCTTACCGCTTCTAGGCACTTGAACCGCCCCAACTGGTATAGCGTCAGAAACCATGTTCAACGAGTCTTTTTGTTCCACCTTTGCGCCATCAAGCCTATAGCCCATCCTGTCAGACTCGGCGGTTACGGTGTAGATGCTGGACAGCAACGTCTCTAAGCCTCGGTCTGTGAAATAGTCAGATTGCGGCCCGAGCACAACTTCAACCATCACGTCATTGCTATAACAGGGAATAAGTTCTTGAGGCATTAAGAAGCCTGACTTCAGAAATGTACTTGGCATATACGTTTGAATGACATCTCCCGCCTTCAACCGTCTTCCCTCAAAACCGCCGAATCCACCACGAACATAAGTTGATCTACTGCCCAACACCACAGGCACGTCTACCCCTCCCCTCACTGCCACATAGGCTCTACACCCACTTTGCAGACGCCCAAAAGAAAGAACATCACCATTGCAAACATGCAACGTTTGCCAACCAGCATCATTTTCACCGTTTATGGTAGGCAAAAAAGCAGCGCCTGTGATTGCAATCTGAGCGTCATTGATAAACTCGAGCTCTGGACCCAGCAAAGTCATTTCCAAGCAGGCATCATTAGGCTTGTTGCCTACCAAAAGATTCGCCACAACAAAGGCATAGTTATCCATCACTCCAGAAACTGGTACACCATATCTTTGAAAGCCGTACCGTCCTAAGTCTTGAACTGTCGTAAAAAGACCAGACTTAATCACTTTACATGATTTCATTTTTGTTGTTCCTGACTGAAGTTTTGAAACTCTTCTTTTACGACTTGTTTGAACTTCACAGTGTCGCCGGGTTGTATCAAGGCTGGTGGATGCTTTCTGGCGTCGAAAAACTTTAGAGGAGTTCGACCAATTATCTGCCATCCTCCCGGAGACTCACACGGGTATATGCCTGCCTGTTTTTCAGCTATCCCTACAGATCCTGCTGGAACTCGCAGCCGCGGTGTTTTCAGTCTCGGTGTCGCAATTTCATCGGCTACCTCGCCTAAGTAGGGGAAGCCAGCGACAAAACCAATCATATAAACTGTGTATTTCCTTTCGCTATGTAGTCTAATAACGTCTTCTTTATCGAGATCGTGATATTTAGCAACATAACCGAGGTCGGGTCCATATTTGCCGCCGTAAACCACGGGCACTTCAATTAGCCGCTTTCGGATTGAAACATTAAATTCGTCAAGTCTTTCTTCAAGGTCTTTTAATCTAAAGACCAACTGTTCGTAGCTTGTCTTCAACGGGTCATAGTAAACGAGGAGTGAACGGTATGTTGGTACACATTCTTCAACATTTTGCAGCTCAAGCTGGGAAATTGCACGATTCAAGGTGTGCACCTTCTGGTTGACATCTAGGCTTATTGTGTTACCGAATTCAATCAATAATGCTCTGTCGCCCACAGGCATGTACTTCGCAGTTTGATACAATATTTGCACCTAGATGAAAGTACCTATCGGCATGACTTGAACGTCTGCAGCCAGAAGCGCTTTCTTGACGGCTTTTGCAAGCTCTACAGAGTTTAGCGTGTCACCGTGGACGCAAATCGTGTGCACTTCGTCAAATTTCACAGTTTGACTGTCGATGGCTGTGACTCTTTTTTCCTTTATCATACTTACTGTTCTCTCAGCTGCAAGCTTGGCGTCTTCAATCACCGCTCCTGCTCCGTTTCTGGAGACTAAGCTGCCATCTGGATTATATGCTCTGTCAACAAAGACTTCAGAAGCAACACGTAAACCAGCCTCAGTCGCCATCTTCGCAATCTTAGAGTTTGCCAAAGCGAAAAGCACGAGTTTTGGGTTAATAGCATCTACTGCTTCAATTATAGCGTTTGCATAAGCCTCATTCTTAGCTGCGGTGTTGTAGAGGGCTCCGTGAGGCTTGACGTGCTGCAAATGCGTGTCAGCAGCTTTTGTGAAAGCTTCGAGGGCGCCTACCTGATAGACAACAATGTTTTTCACTTCTTCTTTTGAAAGGCTCATGTCGCGACGACCGAACCCCATCAAATCTGGAAAGCCAGGATGCGCGCCTATTGCAACTTTATGTTCTTTCGCCAGCTTTACAGTCCGAGCCATAACGGCCGGGTCGCCTGCGTGGAAGCCGCAAGCAATGTTGGCAGAGGTTATGAAGGGCATGATTTCTGCATCATGTCCAACTTTGAAGTTGCCGAAGCTTTCGCCGAGGTCGCAGTTGATGTCGATTTTAAGCTTCATCCGCTAGCCTTCTTGAGTTTAATGAAGGTAGTTAGGCATGCTTTCTGTTGCTGCAGAAGGCACAGGTAAGTCCTTCATGATTGCTAAGCCTGGCGGTGCGTTGATTACTTTTGGAATTGCGTTTACCACAATTGCCACAGTGCCTATATCACCGTGCACACAAGGCGTGATTTTCTGGTTTACGTTTGGAACACCTTTGATTGATATGACGTCGTATTCTTGTTCTGCGCCTATGTATGCTTGAAACTCAAGAGTAATAGCCTCATTCCCTTTTCTGTATCCTTTTGCCACTTGTCTCAGACCCGCAACATCACCAGCCTTAACTTCAACAGCCTCGCTTCTCTCGGGTCTTTTGGCGATAACGGGCTCAATCGAGCCAACTTTGATTCTATCCAGCTTCCAAGCTAAAGTTGCTGCAATCATCGAGACAGACTGTTCCAGACCTACGTGCCCCGTAATCCGTCTTTCTTCGATGGCTTTGTGAAACTTCCCTACGCTAAGACCAGCACCAATCTTCTTTTGGAAAGGCACTCGCCGAGTGGCAGCGTTCATAACCCGAACTGCCTTTATTTTTTCTATTTTTTGGCAGACTGCTGTAAGTGTGATGACTAGGGTGTCCATTAGAAAGCCGGGGTTTATGCCTGTGCCTAGAACTGTGGCTTGGTGTTTCTTCGCTAGTGCGTCCAGTTTTTCTGTAAGTTGTGGTTCTGAATAATAGGGATAGGAGAGTTCTTCGCAAGTTGACACTATATTGATGCCGTGTTTCACGATTTCTGCAAGCTGTGGCAAAACGTCTCTCAGATAGGATGAGGTTGTGTGCACCACAATGTTTGGATCTGTCTTTGAAAGCACCTCTTCGGTGTTGTTTGAAACAGTCACTCCGACACGTTTGCCTATATTCAATACTTCTCCCAAGTCTCTGCCTACTTTTTCCTTTGCCACGTCGATGGCTCCAACTATTTCTATTCCTTCCTTTTGGAGGAGAAAATTTGCAATGAGACTGCCGACTGCTCCTACTCCGTATAGAACTACTTTTATTTTCTCCATCTTCTCAACCTTTTTATTTTTGTTGCCTTGTGTTTGGATATAGGTGTTTCGTAGTTGTATGTTTCGGTATTTTTGGGCGAAGACGTTTACGTTTGTAAAGTTTTATATCGGAGACTTACTTCTATTCCAGAAGAGCAAAACGGTGTCTGCCACAAATGACAAGAGTAAAACGGAGTGTCATAATTGTTAAGGAGCCACCCAGAGAACGGCTAACGGAGCAGAAAGCCTAATGAAACCAACGCTCATCCCAAAAGAGATTCGTGAAAAAGCAAAATACTGCTTTGAATGCGGCATTTGTACCGCAAGCTGTCCCATGGCAGAGCTGCTGCCAACGCATTACAACCCTCGGACTCTCTTACAGAAAGTCTTCACAGAACCCGAAAAAACTTTGAAAGAAGATAGACTTTGGCTCTGTGCATGGTGCTACGAGTGCTACAAACGCTGCCCGCAAGGACTCAAACCACCAGAGATATTTCAGCTTCTGAAAAATGAAACTGCAAAACGTGGACTTTTTAATGGTTTCAAAGAAGCAGTTTCAACAATAGAGGAAAATGTGCCTTTTCCAGTAATTTGCTGGTACACATGTTTTCATCCTGAACGAGCAGAAGCAGGTGATGAAAAGATAGCCGATGCTCTGGAGAAATTAATCACGCGGCGGATGCAAACAAAAAAGAAAGAAACATACGCAACTCACAAAGAAAAGGTTGCAATAATCGGCTCAGGCCCAGCAGGATTTACAGCCGCCTGCGAACTGGCAGAAAAAGGCTACCCTGTTACGATTTTTGAAGCTCTTCCCGAAGCGGGAGGTATGCTAAGGAAGAGCATGCCAGAGTATAGACTGCCCAGAAAAGCGCTTGAAAGCGAAATTCAACGTTTGAAAGATTTAGGCGTGGAAATAAGAACCAACACAACGATTGGAAAAGATGTTAGTTTTGATGAGCTTTGGCGAGAGGGGTACAAGGCGGTGTTTGTTGCGGTTGGCGCTCATAAAAGCCGAAAACTGGGAATCGAAGGTGAAGAGCTGGAAGGAGTTGTTGACGCCTTAGAGTTTCTCTGGAAAGTAAACATGCAGCAGAAAGTAAGCCTTGGAAAGAAAGTTGCGGTAATTGGCGGTGGAAACGTTGCCGTCGACGCTGCCAGGACTGCACTTCGCCATGGAGCTGAAGAGACTGTTATTCTTTACAGAAGATCACGAGAGGAGTTGCCTGCTAACCCTTGGGAAGCTATGGAAGCAGAAAAAGAAGGTGTGAAAATCAAGTTTTTGGTGACGCCACTAAAGATTTTAGAGAAAGATGGAAATGCTGTGAGGTTGGAATGCATAAAAATGAAGCTGGGAGAGCTAGATGAAACTGGCAGAAAAAGACCTATACCTGTTGAGGGCTCTGAATTTTCTCTAGAGCTTGATATGGTAATAGTTGCTATTGGAGAGGCAACAGAAACTGGTTTCCTGCCTAAGAAAGTGGAAGTAGGCAGAGGTAACAGAATTCTGGTTAACCCGATTACCATGGGAACCAGCATGACAGGAGTTTTTGCAGGCGGAGACACGGTTACTGGACCAGCAACTGTGATAGGAGCTGTTCTTGCTGGAAAACGAGCTGCATGCTCCATCAACCAATATTTAACAAAGACTAAAGAAAGGGAGGAAAAATAACCTGGCGACTGAAAGGAAAGCTGAAGAAGAGCCACGAATAGGCGTCTACGTATGCCACTGCGGTTTGAACATAGCGGGTACGGTTAACTGTGAAGAAGTGGCAAAGTTCGCCGCTACTCTTCCCCACGTGATCATTGCAAAAGATAACCGCTACACATGCTCCGATCAAGGTCAAGAACTCATCAAAAACGACATCAAAGAATACAACATCAACCGCGTAGTTGTCGCTTCCTGCTCTCCACGCCTCCACGAGCCTACTTTTAGAAAGGCGTGTGAAGAAGCTGGATTGAACAAGTATCTTTTCGAAATGGCTAACATACGGGAGCATTGTAGTTGGGTACACCTCCACGAAAAAGAGGCAGCAACAGAGAAAGCTAAGGACTTGGTTAGAGCGGCTGTGGCGAAGGCTACTCTTCTTGAGCCGGCAATCGAAACCGAAGTTCCCATAATTAAAAAGGCATTAGTAATCGGTGGCGGAGTGGCTGGAATTCAGGCAGCCTTAGACTTGGCTGATACGGGCTATATAGTGTATTTGGTGGAAAAAGAGCCAAGCA
Source organism: Candidatus Bathyarchaeota archaeon (assembly GCA_029882535.1). Lineage (NCBI taxonomy): Archaea > Thermoproteati > Candidatus Bathyarchaeota > Candidatus Bathyarchaeota archaeon. Next base: position 34,522 of record JAOUKM010000006.1, on the reverse strand, counting down.
TCGGCGGAAGGATGGCGCAGATTGACAAAACTTTCCCTACGATGGACTGTTCAATCTGTATTCTTGCACCAAAAATGTCCGACTTAGGCCATCATCCTAACATTGAGCTGTTAACTAACAGCGAGGTCCAAGCGGTTGAAGGATACATTGGAAACTTCAAGGTAAAAGTGCTGAAAAAACCTAGGTATGTGACGAATGACTGCAGCGCTTGTAACGACTGCTCAGAAGTGTGCCCCGTAACTGCGCCAAATGAGTTTGACGTGGGCTTGGCAACGAGGAAGGCTATTTACACGCCTTTCGCTCAAGCGGTGCCGTCAACCTACATAGTTGACTGTGAAATATGCCTCAACAAAGAAGGCGTCATGGCGTGCGAGAAGTGCATAAAAGCCTGCGAACGACAAGCCATAGACTTCGACATGAAACCCGAAACCCTAGAATTAGAAGTCGGTACGATAATTGTGGCAACAGGCGCTGACGTACACGATCCTTCTTCGCTGACAAATTATGGATACACCCACTACCCGAACGTAATAACCTCCCTCGAATTTGAAAGACTAATCAACGCAGGCGGACCCTCTGGAGGAAACCTCATACGCCCAAGCGACATGAAAATCCCTGAAGCAGTTGCCTTCATCCAATGTGTAGGCTCGCGATCTGAAAAGGGAAACCTCTATTGCAGCAACGTGTGCTGCATGAACACGATAAAAGACAGTCTTCTAATCAAAGAACACTGGCCTGACGTTAAGATATACGTTTTTTACGTGGATGTGAGGGCCTTTGGAAAGGGCTTCGAAGACCTGTATAGAAGAGCGAAGGAAGAAGGCGCAGTATTCATTCGAGGGTTGCCGGCAGAAGTCGTTGAAGACTGGAAAACTCACAACTTGTGGTTAATTGGGGAGAACACGCTTCAAAAAGAGCTGTACAAGGTTAACGTGGACATGGTGATCCTTTCAGTTGGCATCGAACCTTGCCACGACAGCAACGTTATTCAACGTCTCTTCACGCTGTCTCGAACTTCTGACGGATTTTTCATGGAAGCTCATCCAAAGCTTAGACCTGTAGACACCCCTACTGGAGGAGTCTTTCTAGCAGGCTGCGCTGAATCTCCAAAGGACATAAAAGACAGCGTAACCCAAGCGAGCGCCGCAGCGGCACGTGCTAGCATCTTGATGGCGCAAGGGAAAGTAACGGTTGAAGCCATCACACCTGAACCTATCACCGAAAACTGTCAGCTCTGCGGATTATGCTCCCGAGTTTGCCCCTACAACGCCATAGTTGTGGACAAGGAGCAAAAACTGGTCGAGGTCATCGAGGCTGCTTGTGCTGGGTGTGGCACTTGTGGCGCCGAATGTCAATTTGAAGCGTTACATATGCGCCACTTCACGAACGCCCAAATTTTAGCTCAGATCGACGCGTTGACCGAAGAGGATGCCGACAAGAAGATAATTGCGTTTTGCTGCAATTGGTGCGCTTACGCAGGAGCAGACTTCGCAGGCGTCAGCCGAATGCAGTATCCGCCAAACGTACGCATAATTCGAACGATGTGCTCGGGAAGAGTGTCCCAGAAGTTTGTAGAACATGCCTTTGCCAGAGGCGCCGGCGCTGTGATAGTTGCCGGATGTCACCCAGGCGACTGCCACTACATCGACGCTAACTATCAAACACAGAAAAGGGTGGAGCGGCTGTGGAAGAAAATGGAGAGACTGGGAGTTGACAAGGATAGGCTTCAGCTTCTGTGGGCTTCCGCTGCTGAAGGCGAGAGAGTCGCGTCTAAGGTACGTGAAATGCAAGCAACTTTGAAAAAGCTAATACTCGAGGAAGTGGAAAAGTCGAAGACAGCTTTTGCAGGGAGCTAGGAGGGTTGATTGTGCCTCAGAAAATGTGGAGAAAACCGTTAGACACCGAAAAAATCAAGTTGCCTAAGGCAGAAATTCACATAATACCAGATTTATGCAAAGGCTGCGATTTCTGCATCGAATTCTGCCCAAAAAAAGTGTTAGAAAAATCCGACCAGCTTAACAAGAGGGGCGTGTACCCTCCAAAGGGGGTGGATGAAAGCAAATGTGCCCTCTGCGGCTTTTGCACAGCCATCTGCCCCGATTTTGCCATTTTTACCATTGAAAAGAAATGTAAAGAAGGTTGTGAGGATGGAGAAAAAGAGTAGAGCCGTTCTTACTGGAAAGCATTTCCTGAGCGGCGATTTAGCCTGTGCAGAAGGAGCGCTCGCCGCTGGATGCCGATTCTTCGGTGGCTACCCTATCACTCCTGCTACTGAAATTGCTGAGCGAATGTCTAGGCGACTGCCTGAAGTTGGCGGCGTTTACATTCAGATGGAAGACGAAATCGGCTCCATTGCCGCTGTTATCGGCGCTTCTTATGCGGGTAAAAAAGCCATGACTGCAACTTCGGGTCCAGGATTCAGTCTAATGCAGGAAAATATAGGATTGGCTGCTATGACTGAGGCTCCCCTCGTTATTGTGAATATAATGCGTGGCGGTCCCAGCACTGGGCAGCCTACCATGCCTGGTCAGCAAGACGTAATGCAAGCGAAGTGGGGTTCTCACGGAGATTACGAAATTATAGCTCTAGCTCCTTCGTCTGTTCAAGAAATGTTTGATCTAACTATTGTATGTTTCAACCTTGCCGAAACTTACCGCGTTCCAGTTATTTTGTTATCTGACGCGATTATTGGTCATATGTGGGAGAGAGTAAAGATTCCTCCGCCAGAAGAAATTGCTCTTGTTAATCGCAAGAAACCGAGGGTGCCGCCGAATGAATATCAACCCTTTAAACCTGACGAAAACTTAGTTCCTTTTATGGCTTGTTTCGGAGAAGGCTACCGCTTCCACGCTACCGGTTTAACACATGACGAAAAAGGTGCGCCCAAAACGGTAAGCATCGAAGAGCAAACCAAACTTGTCAAGAGACTATGCGACAAAATTCGCAAGAACGCTGAAAAAATAATCAAAGTTGAAGAAGTGATGTTGGAGGACGCTGAGGTGGCAGTTATCGCTTACGGAATTACTTCTCGCTCAGCGTTAAGTGCAGTGCGAAAAGCTAGAAAGGGGGGAATACAAGCGGGACTTCTTCGACTAATCACAATTTGGCCATTTCCAGAAGAAATTGTTGCCAAAATCGCTAAACAAGTTAAGGCCATAATTGTTCCTGAAATGAATTATGGACAGCTAGTTAGGGAAGTTGAAAGAGCGGCAAAGACGACTCCCGTCTTTTTTCTTTCGAAACTCGGTGAAGAACCCCATCGACCTTCAGAAATCGTGGAAGAAATGAGGAGGATTTTGAAATGACAGAGTCAGATTTGATGTTGCGGCATCCCTTGGCGAAATATTTGAGACGGGAAAGAATGCCACACATTTGGTGCGAAGGCTGCGGAAACGGCATTCTGCTGAACAGCTTCTTCGAGGCTCTTGACGAGCTTAAGCTCGACTTAGACAAGATAGTTGTTGTTTCGGGAATCGGATGCATTGGACGTGCAGCTGGGTATGTTAACGTTGACTCGTTTCACACGACCCACGGCAGAGCAATCGCCTTCGCAACAGGAGTGAAACTTGCCAACCCTGACCTACAAGTCGTAGTCATCAGCGGCGACGGCGACCTCTTCGCTATTGGCGGAAACCACTTCATTCACGCTGCCCGTAGAAACGTCGATATCAAAGTTATCTGCGCCAACAACTTTAACTACGGAATGACTGGCGGCCAGTACGGACCGACCACGCCTTTGGATGCGTGGACTACAACCACTCCTTACGGAAACGTTGAACATCCCTTCAACCTAGTTCATCTGGCTGCTGCGTCTGGCGCCGTGTATGTTGCACGATGGACAACTCTTCAAGCGAGAAGACTGAAAAACTCGATAGAGAAGGCGCTGCAAAAGGAAGGCTTCTCCTTCATTGAAGTTGTATCACCATGCCCAGAAATCTATGACCGCTACAACAAGCTTGGAACAGCAGTTGAAGTAATGAAATGGTTTAAGCTGGTGTCGCAAGTCCAACACGGATACGATCCTGCAAAAGCAGAAATCACAAAAAACCAAATAATAATCGGCGAGTTTGTCGACATTGAAAAGCCAAGCTATGGAAGGTTACTCCGAGAAATGACAGCTAAAGTGCAAAAGAAGCTCAAAGGAGAGGAAGCCAAATGAGAACTGAAGTAAGATTTGCAGGATTCGGAGGACAAGGCATAATCCGATCAGGCTTAATACTTTCCGTGGCGGCCTGCATTTACAGCGATAAAAACGCCGTACAAACTCAATCCTATGGACCGGAATCAAGAGGCGGTAGCTGCAAATCCGAAGTGGTCATAGCAGACGAGGAGATAGACTTTCCAAAAGTAGACAACCCAGATATAGTGATGATAATGTCGCAGGAAGCCTACCACAAATACGTCAACACAACAAAGAAAGGTGCAACAATCCTCGTTGACCCAGACATGGTGACGGAGAGAAGTGACCCATCAGACACAAAAATATATGATGTCCCGGCGACGAAATTCGCTGGAGAAATTGGCAAAACAATAGTAGCAAACGTAGTTATGTTGGGCGCTCTAACAGCCATCACAAACATAGTCACACCTGAAGCCATGAAAAAAGCCGTTTTACAGAACGTCCCGAAAGGAACTGAAAAGCTGAATATGGCGGCGTTTGAAAAAGGCCATGATTACGGCAAACAACTCGTAAAAAGCTAAGGCAAATACGAGTAAGCTATTTCACAAATAAAAATGGAAGATTATGATGAAAATCTATGGAATAGTCAGGAGTCCAAACAAGAAAGGAAACGTAGACCTTATTGTTTCGCAAGTGCTGAAGGGTGCAAAAAGCCGAGGGACAGAGATAGAGAAAATATACCTTAACGACTTGAGGATAAAGCCGTGTCAAGACTGTGTCGAAGATCCTTATCCAAAATATTGCTTCTTCGAGGATGACATGGAGCAAATTTACAACATGTTGGAATATTGTGAAGCCGTAGTGCTGGGGTCTCCGGTCTATTTTGACACTATTAGTGCTCAAGTTAAGTTGATGATAGACCGTTCAAATTGTCTTATGCCTTGGACTAAGCTTCCTGACGGAAGTTTCGGTTTGTTCGGAGGATGAAGAAAAAGAAGAAAAGAGTTTTCGTTGCAGTCGCAGGCTTGGAACAGGAATTCGAAACAATATTGACAACTGTTAAGGGGGTTCTTTAACTGGGCTAATATAGAACTCACCGAAACCATTCTCTATCCTCACGACGAAAAATATGGCGGAGTCAGGGATGATGAAAGCTTGATGAAAAAAGCTTTCCAAATAGGCGCTCTACTTGTCGATAGGTGAAAGAAAGTTGAAGATCGGTATAATAGCAGATACACACGACAATTTGCCTCTAGTTGACAAGGCAATAGAGAGGCTCAACCGAGAAAAGGTAGAAATGGTGCTTCATGCAGGCGATTATGTTGCGCCTTTCACGATAATGCGTTTCAAACAATTAAAAGCAAAACTGATCGGTGTCTTTGGAAACAATGACGGTGACCACGATTTTTTGAAGAAACGATTCGCAAGCATTGAAACAGCAGAGATTCGAGGCAACTTCGCCGAGGTTATGGTTGACGGGTTGAAGATTGCATTACTGCATGGTGAAGACGAAGAGCTTTTGCAATCGCTTGTCAACACTGAAAGCTATGACGTGGTGATTTGTGGGCACTCCCATGAAGCAAAGACGTACAAGAAAGGCAAAACAACAGTAATCAATCCTGGAGAGGTGTGTGGTTATTTGAGCGGAAAATCTACGCTAGCTCTGTTAGACATAGCGACTCGAGAAGTGACGATTGTTCAGCTATAGTCAGCTCCGCCTTTTTCGTTTAATCTTCTCTATAGCCTTGTTTACTCCTTCCCATCCTTCGACTGTTTTCGAATGGACGATTTCGAAGGCTTCCTTCGACGTCATCAACGTCAACTCCTCACCTGTGGCTGTTCGCAAAAGATATCTTGCAGCCCGCAACACATCACCATTCAGCCGAGAGTCTGCTTGATCTGCTAAGTGGCAGATTAATGCTTCAACGGTTCTAGGCCACATCGGTCCTGCTTGGCCTCCGTGGTGGGCGCAAACTATGTGAACCAGATCTAACGGGTAGTCTCTTCGAATTAGTTCGGATGTGATGAGGGTTAAATGGTCTAGGCGTTCTCCAAGATGTGTAGTAGAATAGCCTTCGCCTTCCATCTCGTAAGTTAAGGGTTTGAAAATGTCATGCAACACAACGCCTGCGAGCACAAGGTCACGGTTCACTTTGCCGCCATATATTTTTTTGACAACATTACAGAGCTTTAATGCAATCTCAGCAGTCGCAATTGTGTGCTCAATGAATCCTCCGGGATAGCTGTGATGACGTGACAGACCAGCAGGAGAAGTCTCAAGGAGTAAACCGGAATAAACCATTCCGCCAATCTCGATTTTCGGATTCTCAACTATTTCGGCAACTTTTTTTCGAAGATTTTTGTTTTTTATTAGGGTGATAATCCGGTTTAAACGAGAGTTTTTGGTCATACAAAGCCACTTTTCAGTGTCGAAATTAGAATCTTGTACCTCTAAATAAGTTCTCCCTTAGCGGTCATTATGACCTTTCCACCGACAAATACGTCGATTTTTCCTTCTCTGCTTTCTGCCCTTAAAAGAAGCAGCGAAGGCCGACCTATTTCATAGCCCTGTTCGACCCGAATGTTAATTCGATCTTTTCTAAAATACCTGTGTTTCACCAAATATCCCGCCAGACAACCATTTGCACTTCCAGTAGCTGGGTCCTCAGGCACACCGAAATAATCGGCAAAAAATCGAACATTTAAATCATTTTCTTGGCTATATGTTTCGGGGCAAAAGATGAGTATGGCTTTAGCCTGGATATCTTTGATCAATTCAAAGTATTTGTCTCTGACTATTCTAGCCCGCTTCACGGCATCTAAGTTTTTCAATGGGACTATTATGTCAGGGACTCCTGTAGAAACCTCTTGAATAGGGAATCCATTGTCCATATCTCTAGCACCAAGACCTAAAACCTGTGAAATCGACTCAGCGTCGAAGATTTGGCCAAAAGTCGGTTGTAATTGCTTCATCCACAAAATGTCTACATTTCCTTCAATATAACTAAGCGAAACAGGAATCCGCCCCACCTTCAAATTTAGGACTATCTTGTCGATAGGTTTTTTGACAATTTCACGTTGTATCACGTAAGCAGTCCCCAGTGTTGGATGGCCAGCGAAGGGCAGCTCTGTTTCTGGTGTGAAAATGCGGACATCATATCCACCATCTCGTCTTTCATCTGACAAAATGAATGTTGTTTCTGAATAGTTCATCTCCTTAGCAATTTTTTGCATTTCCTTATCGGAGAGTTGCTTGGCGTCTCTGATGACTGCGAGTTGGTTACCTGCGTATTTTTCTTCAGTAAACACATCCACTATAAAAAAAATGAGTGTTTCCATATTTGGTTCCTCCCAAAGTATTCAGCCAACATCTCTCTTTGCTAACTCGCTGTTTTGAACTTTCCGTTTTTCCTGCGCCGCCAGGTTATGTGCTAAGCGAATGGGTTTTGAAATCCGATAACGTGGAGTGCAATGCTTAACGACTTCTATTGCTCTCTCTAGCGAAACCATGTGTCCAACGCTGACATAGACAGGGTGTGTCCCTTTTCTAGTTATAAGGGCCACCCCGACAACTTCTTTCTTATCCGTTATAGGCGCCCAGTTTTCCGCATTAAACTCGCCAACATCCCCTATTAACGGGCTTTTTGCAGCGCCAATTGTCGGCTTGCCGAGAACAAGTCCTAAGTGGCTGGCGAATCCAAGCCTGTAAGGATGCATTATTCCTTGTCCGTCAACAAGTAAAACATCTGGCTGCAAGCATAACTTCTTGATAACCGCAACTGCTGGCGGAATTTCTCTGAAAGACAATAACGTGGGAATGTATGGAAACTCTGTTTTTACGTGGGTGGTTTTTGATTCAACGAGGGAAAGCGAGTCATAGTCGAGAACTGCAGCTGCGCTAACTGAGAACTCTTCGGTGTAGGCAACATCTACTCCGCCAACGTAACGTATTTTCTCAGAAAGGGTGTCTCTCCAAATTATACGCTTGGATACTTTAAGCTGTGCAGCGTGAGCTTTTTTAACAGAAAACCACGATGAAACTTTCTTGCGTTTGGATTTTCGTAGAGACAAAACAGCGACCTTACTTCTTTGTCTTCAAGACCTTTTCAAGCTTCTTAATCGAACGCTCAAGTGAACTTCTACGCACTTCAATTGTAACGTCTCCACGGGTAGCTTCTATAATTCGCCTTGCAACGTCAAACTTCCGCCTTAGTTCAGGAACAACACGCAAAGCCTCATCCATAACCATAAATTCGCCATAGATGAGTTCCATCGATTCAAGACTTTTCTCAGCAACCTTCACATCCCCTTTTCGAAGAGAATCTAAAGCTCTGCGTCTAAGCTCGCCGACAACATCTGCTAATCCAAGCAAATACGAAGTTGACGGTACACCAATTTTCTTATGGCCGACAAACTTGTTATCTTGCGCCAACTTGAGAAAAACGTGGGCTTCAGTATATTCTTGAAAAGCAGCGTCCACAATGCCTGCATGGACAAGTTTCTGATGAACCTCAGGAACTTCATCAAGTATGATAAAAAGTTTCGTTGTCTCATTCAGCATTTCCTTTGCTTTTTCAAGCTGTTCTTTATGCACCAGGAAAATTGCCTGCTTTGAGAGACGTGTTGCTTTTCGCATCGCGTCATAAAGTTCATCTTTGATTTCTTCTCTTTCCTTCATTTCTCTTTCGATCTTGCTTAGGATTTTTTTAAGTGTCATTTATATAAGCTCCAGAATTGCTTTGCAAAGTGATTCGCGAGTTGTCTTAATAGGCTTTCTGATGAGGTCTCAGGTTGATAGAATTCTCCAGCCTACTTAACAAAACTACCCGACTTTTATTTGATTCGTCAAGCACCTTGTAGCCTGTTTTCTCAGCTAGTGAAGCAGCAAAGTCTCGGATTTCTTCATGTAACGGCATGTTTGTATATGTCAATCTCAGCCGTGAAAATCCAACATGCATGTAGGCTTTGGGCTCCACGTATGTGGGATTGGGTTTTTCTACCAGTTTGGCGTAGAGTTCTGGATGTTTAAGGTTGAGGTGTCGCACTAATGTTATGCGCATAACGGTGGGACATTTGAAGCTTGGCAGCAAAGAAAGGGTTTCGTTTAGTTTTTCCCAAGCGTTTGGGATTTGAGGTTGACAAGTTTCATAGAAAGTTTTTTTGTCTGGAGCACATGTTGAAATGTACAGTTGGGTGGGCTCTTCGCTTAATTTAGATAGTGCTTCTGGTATGGTGCCGTTGGACACGAGGAATGTTGTGAATCCTCTTTTATGGAAGGATTTGATCAGTTCTCCAAGTCGCGGATAGAGCGTTGGTTCGCCCGTTAGGCTTATGGCAGCGTGTCTGGGCTTCAACGCTTCTCCATATTTCTTATTGTCTGCTTTGGGGTTTGCTTTGTAGCCACTCAAAAGCCTCATTTGCGCCCTTATACAACCCTCCACAATGTCCTCGGGCTCGTCGCAGAGTGGCAGCTCTGTTTCTTCCCACTTCAATCCTTTGTCTCCGCTTTGAGCCCTCCAACAAAACAGACACCGCATCGTACAGCTGAAGACTGTCGGCGTCATTTGTATACATTGATGTGTTTTTACTCCATAGAACTTCTGTTTGTAGCAGGGTTGGTCGTGGATTAACGTGTTGTAAAGCCATCGACAACGTTTGACTGCTGAGTGCTGGCCTACCACATGATATTTTTGAGCTTTCATCAGTTGAAAGAGTTCCTTTTGGACTGAGGGCTGCAATGTTGAATCTCCGAAAGGGTTTAAGAACTAAAAAGATCGGGTTACAAATAAGAGTACCTTTGGCTTGCAACCTGCATTTTTTATTGTTGAAAACAGTAATTTATTTCTTGAAACTTTTTTGCAAACTTTTCCACTTTTCGTTTAACTTTGTCAGGGTCTTTTTTGTCGATTGTTACCTGTTTGATGAACTCGGCGATTTGCTCCATCTCATCCTCCTTCATCCTCCGCCTCGTTACTTCACAAGTGCCAAGCCTCACTCCACAGTCAGCAATTATGTTTGCCTTCTCAAGCCGCTCAGCCACTCCTCGTCCTTGCTTATATCCTCCGTAATCTAATAGAACCTGATGCGACCTTGTATAGCCAAGGTTTAAGCCGACAACAGGAAATCCATAATCATGTAATGCATTTGCAAGAGCCTGCGCGTTGCGAATAACCTGTTCAGCGTAGGCGCTTCCAAACTTTTCCATCTCAGCTAAGGCTAGGGTTAGAGCAGCTATTCGATTCCAGTGAGCATTGTCCACAAAAGTTGGGTAAATCCTTTCTTTCAAGAATTCTCCATGTTCTTTGTCTGCAAGTATTATACCTCCCTGTGGTCCGAACAACGTTTTGTGAGTTGACCCGAAAAGGGCTGAAGCACCCTCTTGAAGCGGTTTTTGAAATTTTCCACCAGCGATCAAACCCATAACATGGGAGCCGTCGAACCCCACATGTGCACCGACTGCTTTTGCCGCTTTGGCTACTTTGCGAACTGGGTGGGGATAGAGAAACATGCTGGCTCCAAAAATCACTGTACGAGGCTTGATTTGAACTATGGCTTCTATTGTCTTTTCAGCATCTATGTTCCTTTTTTCTTTAGAGAAAGGAAACGCTTCAACTTTTATTCTTAGAATTCTGGATAATCCTTCTTTCCACATTCCAGGATATCCGCCGTCTTCAGGTGAAACGCACATGAGAGTGTCGTCGTGCTTGGTGAAGTTTGCCAGAAAAATCAAGTCTGCTATGTGCCCCGAAAGAGGACGCAAATCTGCAGTTTCTGCTTTGAAGAGGTCTTTGGCAACTTTTTCTCCGTATTTTTCTATTTCGTCAGTAAAGTGAGTGCCCATGTAGAAATGGTTTGATGCGGTGTATCGGTGAGCTAGTTCCGAAGAGAGTAGGGAGCGAACTTGAGGGCTCATGATGTTTTCTGAAGGAATAAGGTTGATGCATTGTTTTCCACGCCACTGTTCGTGTTTTTGCACTAGGCTTAGAATATCCGAAATCATTCCAGTCACCTCAACTTATCAAGTTCTTTGCATCTCAGATATTTACCGCTTACGGAAAAACTAGCTTCTTTTCAGTTCTAATACATGAGTTTAATGAAAAAAGGAAATGATAATATAATCGAACAAAGACAACAGATAAAAGCTTAAAATGTCCCTTTACTAAGAAATGTCAACCTTCCATACAATGCCAGAACAAGAGGGAAAAAATTGCACAAAAAACTGCACATAAAAAGGATTACGACTTTCTCAATAATTCTACTCATCTTGACCTTTCTCACAGCCTGGCCTATACCGAAAGTTTCTGCCGAAGTTTCAATAAGTGGGCTTTCTCTAAATGAAGGACTTGTTGGGGATCTTGTTGAACTGGATGGGCAGATTAATACAACAGATGGGGCTTACGAAATTTTGTTTGATGGATCATTGGTTGAATCGGGAAATGCGAATTTAACAACTGTTGAGGACACATTTGTAGTTCCGAATAGCACAAAAGGCGACCACGTTGTGGCATTGAGAGACGTAGAGGCGAACATTACTAGCGACGCTACAACTTTCACAGTTAAAACAGGATACATTGTAAAAGCAACTAAGCCTCGCATTCAAGAAGATGAAAACGCCACAATTCTAGCTATTATTACAGGTGGAGAGGCAAACATTACATTGTCTGCAAATGTCACCGTAATGGATCCTGATAACAAAACTCATTCTTGCCCAAACTTCAACATAACCACAGAACAAAATGGCTATGGTGAAACAAGCAAGATCTATCCAACAGATTTCGATGCAGAACCTCATACTTTCTATGTTGGAACTTACAACCTAACGCTTAACGCTGCGCTCAACACAACTATCGGCAGTTTCACTGTAGGTCTTACTGATGCTGCAGAATATCATAGGTTTCAAGTTGTAAACACTAAAGCGGCAAACTACACCTTGCCAACTGACATAATGAAGATAACAATAACTCACAATGGAGAAACTGTTTTTACTTCTCCCACCATGAATGCCTCAGAAACTGGCGGCGTAATTATAGCAAATTGGACGATTTCTGCAAACGCTAGTATAGGGCTTTACATAGTAAACGTGATAAATACAACATCTATAGGCACAGAAAAGCCGGTGCCAGACAACCAAACCTTCACAATTGTTTCAAAGTCTTTTGCTTGCGAAGTTAACGCGTTTAATTTAGACGGTGAACCCGTTGAAGGGATTGTTGTGGAAGCAAACAATACTTTTACATCCACCATAAGTACTAATACCACCAATAAAGATGGACTTGCATCTTTTTACTTAGAAGCTACCAACTATATTTTCACCGCGTTCTTGAACGACTCACAAGTGGGTGCCACATCGGAAACAAGCCTTGCCGGAAATCTCACTGGAACTTTGGCGCTTAACATAAAATGTTCTCTCGCTCACATCAGAGTCGCAGTAAGAGATGCAGAGGGCAAGATGCTCCCCTTTGTGAGCATCAGCGCAAACTTCACGTATACTACGCGAGCAAACATAACAATTGCAAGGACGGCTTCCACTGAAACTAACCTAACAGGCGTAGCTACGCTTCGAAATCTCTTCATAAACATCAATTATACAATAAAAGCAAGTCGTTACGGTCAAACATTCAATACAACGATCTTAGACTTAGTGTCTACAAGCGGGTTCAACATGACATGTCCAACACTTGAACTTATCATAAAAGTCTTCGATAGAAGCAGTTCACTTTTTCGGGATGCGCTAGTAAAAGTTTATGATTGGGGTATTGGGTTAAGCGGTTTAGTGGGAGAAGGAAACACGAATGCAAGTGGAGAAGTTGCTTTTAATTTTACATTCGGAAAATACATTGTGAAGGTATACAAAGACGGCGTCCTCTTGAACGAAACAAGCATGTTCCTCAAAGACGATCCAACAAGCTTTGCGGTCTACTGCAAGCTTTACAACCTAACGCTTGAAGTTAGCGTGCTGGACTATTTTGGACAGGGAATATCAGACGCGAACGTTACCATAGAACGTGAAGGAACCATTCTTTCATCTTCGACCACTAGAGGAAACGGCGTTGCCCAATTCACCGAACTCATCGGGGGCGACTATAAGATCTTTGTCTACATAGCCGAAAAACCATACAAAATCACCACGCTGTATCTTCAAGAGCCAAAAACTGTTACTCTAAAAATAGAGGAAATCGTGTCAATCGGCGGCTTCATAACAGAAACAAGCCACTTCATCACAGCCGTCCTCATACTATTAGTGATTATTGTTTTTCTGCTTGCTTTTATTTATCGCAGGTTCAAATCGAGGCAGAAAGAAGAATAGCAATTGGAAAAAGTTTATAACGCGCAAGCGCCTAAGCCATTCTTGTTGAAAAGTGAGTTCAACCAGAATTTTGTATAAAACAACACTAAGGTAGTGTCTATATTGGGCGAAGTAAAACATTGTTCCCCAAGATGCAATTTGTTCAAATGCATAAAGAACGCTGCGATTCATAGCAGCAACGATGTCTGGTGCAGATTAACCGATGAAAAATGCAACGTCGCAAACTGTAACTACGCAACATGTATAAAACGAAGACTCTTGCTGGGAGGCATATGTGGAGAAACCGTAAAGCGTAAAACGACTGATAAACGAATGGAAGAAACCGTTGGACCCCCTATAAAACTGCGTGGAAAAACATTAAGAAGGGTGGGTGAAAAAGAAATCTTCTAAAAGCCCTCTATAAAGTCCTAAACCGTTAACATTAAACCTCAACCAACCGAAACATACCCCAGGTAATCCCTTTGATCAAAAAAGTAACTTGTCTAGCGGGAGGAGTCGGCGCCGCCAAATTTCTCCAAGGGCTCGTCAAAATGATGCCGCAAGAAAACATAACGGTAATCGTCAACACTGGCGATGATATAGAACTGTACGGCTTACATATTTCTCCAGACCCTGACATCGTAATGTACACTCTAGCGGGTGTTGTGGATGAGGAGAAAGGGTGGGGAATACGGGGCGACACGTTCAACAGCCTCGATATGTTCCAGAGGTATGGCTTGGAAACGTGGTTCAAGCTTGGCGACAAAGACCTCGCTACGCACATTTATAGAACAAAGCTTTTGAAAAACGGGTTCTCTCTGGAAGAAGTTACACAGAAACTTTGCGAAGCTCTTGGGCTTAAAGTGAAAATTCTGCCAATGACCAACGAGAAAACTTCACCCAAAATAATTACTGATGCAGGTGAAATGCACTTTGAGGAATATCTTGTGAAAAGAGGGGCAAGGGATAAAGTTTTGAATGTGGTTTTTGGAGACGTCGAATCGGCACACCCAGCCGAGGGAGTTATCGAATCTATAAGAGATGCTGAGGGTGTTATAGTGTGTCCCAGCAACCCGATAGTAAGCATAGGACCAATTTTGGCGATAAAGGAAATTAGAGAGACTTTGAAGGAAACTCCAGTGAAGGTAGCTGCTATAAGCCCCATTGTTAAAGGCGCTACGATAAAAGGTCCTGCGGACAAATTGATGCGAGGGCTAGGGCTCGAGGTTTCAGCTTATTCTGTTGCTTTTCTCTACCGCGACTTTCTCGACGTGTTCATATTTGACGAAGTTGACAGGGCAGAGAAAGACAAGATTGAAAGGCTTGGAGTGAAGGCTGTTACAGCTAATACGGTTATGCAGTCGTTGCAAGACAAGGTAGAACTGGCTAGGTTCGTTTTAGAAACACTTGAATAGACAGCATGCTATTTTGTTGAGACCCGCTTTATAACGGGTGGTCGAATTTTCTTTAGAACACGGTATCCGCAGAAGGTGCATTTGATTCCTCCACCACGCAGCTCCAATTCTTTCGTAGCCACTTTTGCACCACATCTCACACATTCGTAAATAAGTCCCTCACCAGTTTCTTCAGACATAGGCTCGCCTTCTTTACGATGGGTATCTAACGTGCAATTTAAATCTATTGACTCTTCCCAAAGTTTTGCACGCAACAATTAAAGGACAAGAAGTTAAGGGGGGGTGGTATTCTAAATAAAGTGAAGATAAGAAAGGTGGAACATCATGTGAAAGTGGAATGGAGTCCAATAAGGGAAAATTAGAGTTCCTTTGGGTAAAGGTCAACGAACTAGAAGAATTCAATCTTTTGCCTAAACCCATGGTAGAATTAGTTCCTAGGTGGGTTAAGGAAAAGAAAGCTTTCTTCCAAAACGCAGACGCAAAGTTTTAGGTTCTCTTTTAGGACTTAATTATCTTCTTATGGTAGCGGCTATATACTGTTAGTCAAATCGTGTAGTTGCGTCATACTTGTGTGTGCGTAATGGTGAAGGTTATGAAGAATGATTTGAAAGCCGCTCTTAAAGAGAAACTTTCGCCTGAAGAGCTTGCTTTAGTTTACAAATCCTACGATGTCATTGGAGACATTGCTGTTATTCGTGTTCCAGAACAACTTTTGCCCCTTAGTGAAACGATTGCTGAGGCTTTGATGCAGCAGCACAAGCATGTCAAGGCTGTTTGGCAACAGTCAAGCCCAGTTTCTGGTGATTTTAGACTGCGCAAGCTTGAATGGGTTGCAGGAGAGAAAAAGACTGAGACGATTCACAAAGAGCACGGATGCCTGTTCAAAGTTGACATTAAAGAATGTTATTTTTCTCCCCGACTTGCTTTCGAAAGAATGCGAATTGCCAACTTGGTTGAGGATAACGAAGTTGTTGTGAACATGTTTGCCGGCGTAGGCTGCTACTCGATAATAATTGCTAAACACTCGAAGGCTACAAAGGTTTATTCAATTGACATAAACCCTGTTGCAGTAAGATATGTGCGAGAAAACGTTCTGCTCAACAAGGTAATTGACAAGGTTATGCCTATAGAAGGCAATGCAAGGACAATTATTGAAAGAACGCTTAAAAATATGGCGGACAGAGTTCTTATGCCATTACCAGAAAGAGCATACGAATACCTTGACTCCGCATTTTCCGCGGTTAAGCCTCAAGGCGGTTGGATACACTACTACGATTTTGAACACGCAGGAAAAGAAGAAGACCCGATTGAAAAAGTAAAGGCAAAGGTTGAGGAAAAGCTACAGCAACAAAAGGTTAACTTTGAATTATCCTTCAGTCGCATAGTACGGCAAACAGGACCCAACTGGTATCAAATAGCCATCGACATCCAAGTAAACAAGTAACATACCACTGCCAATTGCTTGAGTCTGAGAATGCCAAGCCTAATTGAAACTATAATCTTAATAATTTATTCGAATATAAACCGTGATATCTCTCAATTGAGAAGGCAAGTAGGCATGAGTAAGATAAGGGAAGAAATACGCCGCAGAGTTCCTCGGCTTATAATGAGCTTGGTTATGACTGTTATTTTCTTGGTGATAAGTATAGTAGTTCCGCCAACTGTCAGCGGTATTCTTATTCCAGGTCTTGACATGGACGCTGGTTTACTAATATGGACTATAATAGTAGTCATCACAGCGATTTTCCTAATAAGAGCGTTGTCCGACGCTTTAGTATTGGTCGACATTGTAACCGACATAATCATTAGACAAATGGGCATAAAGGAAGAAAGATCTCCAAAAAGAGCAGCCAGAGACCTTATCTACATAATCGTTATCATTCTGATAGCAACGGCTGTTTTGCCAATTGTCGGCACGTTGGAGGGAGATATTAGATATTGGTTAACAACGCTCACTATATACAGCGCCCTCGGAATAACCCTCATATTGATTTACGATATTGGACGAATTCTTTATAGGATAGTTGAGCAAAGAGCCGAATCATTGGCTGATCGCCTTTCTAAGATAGCTGAACAAAACAAAACGAGTGAATAACATGGAGCCAACAATAATAATAATTTTCATCCTCATCTATCTGCTAACAATCCTTCTTTCAGCTACCGAAGTTGTTTCTATGTCCATCGCAGCCTTAAGCGGAGCATTGCTCACTGCATGGTTTGGGCTGCAATACGGAGTGTTCAATTATGAAGAAGCTGTAGGCTTCATAGACGTAAGACTTCTTGGTCTAATAATGGGTACAATGATTGTAGTGGAAGTGGCTGAAAAAAGTGGTTTATTTCGCTTTGGAGCATTGTACGCCGTTAAACTTTCGAAAGGAAACCCGGGCAGACTATTCGTCTCTATCTGCATAATCTCTGCAGTTGTTTCTATGTTTCTCAGCGACCCAACAGCAATGTTGCTTATGGCTGCGGCTACAGTGACGATAAGTAAACTTCTTAATTATGACCCTATACCCTATTTTCTCTCAGCAACTATTATGATAAACCTTGGCGGCACGAGCACGTTAATCGGCTCAACAAGTAACATGGTAATCGGCGTTGCTTCAGAAATGACCTTTACAGACTTCATCAGCTATCTATTAATGTGCGAAGTTGCCTTGTGGGCACTAACAATTTTTGCACTTTACATGCTTTTCAAGCCAAGATTGGGAAAGAAAAAAGCTCTTCCAGAATACAATCCTTGGCAGAGCATAGAAAACAAGAAACTTTTCTATCAATCCATCTTCACCCTTGTCCTTTTGGTATTCCTTTTCTTGATATTAGGAAACTTGGGGGTCGGCCCTGAAGCTGTTGCTCTAGGCTGCGCCATCCTAGCATTAGTTCTCAGCAATTCGGATCCAGCACAAATCTTCAAGGGACTCGACTGGGAAACACTGGTTTTCATCGCAGGTTTCATGTTCATAGTAGGAGGCATACAGAAGACCGAGATTCTAAACGTCATGTCAGAACAACTTTTTCTACTGGTTGGCGGCAGCCCATTGAACACGACCCTTACAACCTTGTGGTTCAGCGGACTTGCAAGCGCCGTGGTAAGCAATGTCGCTATTGCCTTAACATTCGTGCCGATTATTGCAAAATTTTCAGCCTTAAACCCAACTCTTCGTCCACCAGTTTCATCAGCGCTCGTTCTTGGAACAAATCTTGGAGGCGCCACCACACCGTTAAGCGGTTCTGTCTGCATGATGGCCATAGGTGCTCTAAAACGCGAAGGAATCTCAATGAGCTTTAGCGAATTCACCAAGATAGGTTTGATAACGTCAATCCTTCAATTAGGCGTCTCTAGCCTTTATCTCATTTGGAGGTTTACACTATTAGGAGGGTAATGATTGGTTAAAGTCAAAAAATGGATTAAATCAAGAATAAAAAAACCAGAAGCTGAATATGATGAGGCTAAAAGAGAATTTGAAATGGCGATGGGAAAGCCGTTCATCAGCATAAAAGTAGAGATTCCTAAAGGCTTTGAAGATCTTCGCGCTCAATTTCTTAATTTGGAGAAGGATAAAGATTTTCTTATGGAAGTTGAGGATCTGGTTAAGAAATGGCTTGTATATGAGAAGCGTGGCGTAAAGCGCATTTCATAGAACTGCAAATTGTAAGTTGAAGAGCCAAGTTTCTCTTATGCAAGTTATTGGAGGTCTATATCTTTAGTTAAGCTTTGGTTTGTAAAACGCTAGCTTCGCATGTGATACATCTTGGAAAGTGGATAATTCGAATTTTGGTGCTTCCTTCGAAGGCTTGACCGTTGAAGAGATTTCCAGAGACCGTCAATGTAATCTTAACCCATTTCGAAGTATTTCCATCTATAACTATTGCGTTCTTGACGTATTCTATGGCAGCCATTCTGTTGAATTTTACCATAAGTACTTTAAAGCCAACACAATCAAAGTCGAAAATCGCAATAGGTTTTGGTTCAGCAGGAATCGTACCATTCAGCGTTATCGTGGAAACATCTATATCTTCAACATGATAGTTTCGAGGCAACTTGATAAACCCTGTTATCCATTTTCCCCTGCTTTTCAAGTTCAACGTGAAGGGGCAAATACAAACTTGAGCTTCAATGACAGGAGTAACTGCTAGAATCATGTCTTGAAAGTCCATATCGCCACCTTCCCACAGGTCCTCCCAGACAATTATGTACCCGCCCGGTAAGTTAGGATTGACAAAGACTAAGGCATGGTCAAACTCGTCTAGGTTGCGGTTTGTCTCAGTATAGAATAATTGAAACGTTGTTTCGTTGTAAAGCACTCCGTCTGGAGTGCCTAAACATAATCCGAAGGTTTCCGTTGCTTTGAAGACTATTGTGTCTCCAGTGCTGTTGACTTCTGAAAAGATCAGATGTAAATCGCTTGAGGATGCTGGATACCAGCTTAAATTGTTTGAAGGTGCATATCCTGCAATTTCTGCTAAAATAGTGATTTGGCAATATCCTGCTTCGAATGTTTCAATTTCTAGTTCGTCCTCAGTTACGTTGATGGCATATCCGTTTGCGTCGAACCATTCTTGTAAGGTCAGTTCTCCGACTGTTTCCGCCTTTTCAATCTTAGGAGCTATCGCTGTCCCTGAAGCGATTGTTTTGACCTCCGTTTCTAATCTAGGAATTGCTGAAGCGGACATGGATGGCAGAATCAACATTATGAATGCAATTACTACAAGACCTTTAGTAATCACAATTTTTCTCATTTTTACGTCCTCGATACTGTTTTTCCGTGTGGTGATATAAATGTGTAGTAACTGAATTTGTATAGAAGTTTCCTCTAGAAGTTTCTTATACCGTCGTAAGACAATTATAATAGGCTGAAAAATTTTACTTGAGGGATCGTTATGGCTGTCACTGATGCAGAACGTGTTAAAAAGCCGAAGTTGCCGAAGAAACGGTTTCTGAAGAGAAAAAAGAGAAGAAAAGGCAAGTAGAAACTAAAAACCTTTAATAGTAAACTAACTATTTCAAGAAATTCACGTGTCAGTGGGCCGGTAGTTCAGTCTGGAATGAATGCCTGACTTGCACTCAGGAGGCCGTGGGTTCAAATCCCGCCCGGTCCACCAATCAGTCTTTACGTTGCTGTTCAGGTTCGATTCACAGTTTTCTCGCGATTTGGGTTCTGTCATTCGGGGCATCGTCTCTTTTAGACAGTTTTCAAGCTGGACAAGATCAAGTGGCCTTTCTATAAACACCATCTCCGCGAGAAAGAGTTTCAGCCGAATTGGAAAGTAACCGACCAAAAAATAGGCATATAGGCTAGGTTTGGGAGTACTAGAAATTGAATGTTCTATCTCTGCAGAACGTCCACGTTTCGTTATACTTTCGAGCGTTCTGTAACAGTAGCAACGTGGTGCTCTTGATGAATAAGGGTTGGACGGTGTAATTTTTGACTCACTTGGCTGAGTTGACGGATAAGGAGCGTGAGACGCTTAACACCATGCTTTCTTTCGTCGACAGAGGAGAACGAGACAAATCTCGCATCTACAAGCTCACAGCCGCGAAGCTGAAGATCTCTGTTGTGACTGTGAAAACTCGCCTCAGCTGGCTTAGAAGCAAGTACGACCGGGTGCTCGAAACTGCAAGAGACTATCGCGGATGGCAGCAAAAGTTTTATCAGCGCACCGGCGGAAAGTTTAACCCGTTAAGTAGATGCGGAAAGTAGCCATCAGCACCGAAAGAACTGTGAGAAGTGCCGCATTCTGAATAGCACTATCACGGCGCGCGTCGAGGGTGATAGGCACGTTCCAACTATGCTGATGGAATAACACTACATAGTAATTCAAACACTGTTGTGTTTGGTTTTAAGCGGCTTGATGATAGTGGTGTGCTTCTATCGGTTACTAAATGGAAGCTTGTAGGGTATTTAGCAAGTGAGGTTGTGCGGTGGCATGATTTTCAGCGTTTGAGTAATGATGAGATGGCTGAGATTGTGGATAACCCTGATTTTAGGTATAGGATGGTGTAGTTGTGTCTACTTTGCGCTTGCCAAAAAAAAGATAAATTTTTATTGCAACTTCTTAAATAATATGTTAGGTTGGGAGTTGAGGATATTTGGACTTGTTTGTTTTTGCTAAATATTTTATGCATGGAATTGCGTTCTCTTTACTGTTTCTCGTCTTGGGTCTCGTGGTGTTATTTTTAACTGCTGTCCTCGTGACTATTGGATCTTTCATAGGATTAATAATTGGATTTGGAATTCTGATGTTAGCAGTCGGTGGTTTAAACTGTTTTCTGGCTGAAGTCATTTGGGGTGTGCAAACAAAAACGTCATTCTGGAGTTTATTTTTTCATGGAATTGTCTTATTTCTAGCCTTACTCGTTGTAAACGGTATCTTGGCGGGGATTCCTAACTCTGTTTTTCCTAGTATAACAACAACAGTGATTACTTCCATAATTGGAGCATTTGCTGGTGGATTTGTGGGTAAGAAAGTGGCTGGATGGTTTGAAGAAGAATTTCGAAGAGAAGAACACCCCAAAGAAATTGAAATAAAATGGAGGGATGCAAAACTTTGAGGAGAAAAAGAAGCTATAAAAGATAAAGCGCGTGCATAGAAGGTGTTTGGGGTGGGCGGGTGGGTTTTTGATCAAAGCGAACAGCTTTGACTGATTGCTCTAGTTGTCTTTGTTCACAACACAGTCGCCCATTACTTCTCTAGATATGTGACAAATGTTACTTTTAGAGAAAAGAAATATCCCGTGTGATGTCCTACTTCTGCATTACTTCCCTTTTTTTTATGTGTGTCACCTTAAGTTTCTTGTCAGTGGGAGCACTTAATACGTGGTCTTGGATTTCATTAAACATGAAAAAAAGCATGAGAAATCTGCGATTGAATTCATCAATTTTCTGAAGGACATTAATCTCTTTTTTTGACTCTCCTTGACTTCTGGCTGAAACCTTTCCACTTTCATCTATTTCAAAATCAAGATGGGCTATACTATTTCTTAAATCTACATCAATAAGCTTTGATGTTTTTTTCAATCCACATCTTTCCAAAAATCGGACCTTTGGACCTAGAAATGCATTTCTTAGATCTCTTAGAGTAGTTGCATGAACTATGCGAGGCACTTCATGTTCTCGTTCTACATGGAACTCATGACCATTTGCCACTAGAAGCAAAACCAATAAATCTACAAATTGAGCTCCAATGCTCTCAATAAGTCCAAGATATCTGAATAATCCAATTACTGTTAGTAGCCTACGGTTATCTTCATTTTTTTCTTTTCCCATTAATGAGATCTGCAACTTTTGCATATACTGTACAACATCAATAGTCTTTATAGCTTTTACATAGCGTATGTTCCATTCGGTAAGGCTCTTTTTGAACTGCTTAAATCTAATATTTTCCCCACCCATAATTATAAGTCCTGTTATGAGAGGATCTATCTCTTCTTTGATTTCTTTATAGTCAGGACTTTCTTCAAAATTACGTGACCATGAATTTTCTGATTCTTTAGTCATATCGACACCGATTGGTAGCAATGTTAACGAATTGACAGAATATCTCTTTTGGTAGAAGCTTTTAAATCCCCAGATTTTCGGGCTCTGTTAAGTCTTAGAGTTATGAAAAAAGAAAAGAGGCTTTGTGCAGTTATTTAGCTTGAGTCTAGCTCGAGTTCTTTACTTAATTGAGAGCTTGTGTAAACGTTGTTTCTATTTTTTGCGCTCTTTTCCGTTTTGCTGATGTTTTTCTCCTCCTATAAAGCAGCAAACTGTTCTAAAACGCTCAAGTCACATTTCTCTTCTGTACAATAGTTCTTTCCAAATCTGAGCAACGCGCTTTCTAAGTGAATGAAAGACTTTCCTTCTACTCTGTTCCATTTCCAAACCTCTTTGAGTTGTTCAAGGGCTTTGCTAAAATCATTTGGTTTGATGAGGCTCAAATGACGTGCTGCGCGAACTACGAATTTTTGAACGGGCGGGTCAGCCTTAAACCATGTGTCTCTAAGCTCACGGAGAAAAATGTTAACTGTTACTGGACCTACGCCTTTAAACTCTTCCAGTCTTTCCTCCAGTTCTTCATAGTCAACTGCTTCCTCCATTAGAGCAACTATTTTTCCACCATACAGCTCCTGTAGTCGCCGGGTTATGTCTAGAAGCATGTCAGCGGTTTTATAGTTATAACGAGCGTAGCCACCCTCATCTAAAACTTCAACAAGCCCATTCCAGCCAGCTTTCTGGATTGCCTCAGGCGTGACAAGCCCTCGGTTTTCAAATTGTTTGTAGGTCTTCGCTGCTACTTTTGAAGATATTCGTGCTCCAAAAAGAATTGAAGCTAGAAACCATTTGAAAATTTCCTTTTCGCTGCGTGAGGCTAAATCTATGCCCAACTCTTCTGAGAAAGTTTTAGAAAAACACGCTAAGAGTTTCTTTATGGTTTGTTTTTTCTGGGACAAAATCTTTCAACCAAGTCTAATGTTACGGCTTTGCAAATTTTATGTCAAAGTGTTTCTGGACTGCAGCTAAAATTTTTTCGGCACATTCTTCTGCTGAAAGCCTTGAAGAATCAACTTTTATCTCTGGATTAAGCGGCTCCTCGTAGGGAACACCGACACCAGGCACTGTGAAGGATCTGCCTTCTTCAGCTTTCTTGTAAATGTCAGCCGGCGCCAAATAGGTGTTTTTGCGCTTCGCTTCCCGGCGCATACAAACTTCAAGAGGGCATTCAAGGTAGGCTTCGATGAAACGGAGAATGACTTGTCTTGCTTGTTCCCGGAATAGGCGGCGATTAGCTGTAGCGTCGATTATGACATTGACACCGTTTTCGGTTAGCATTTTCGCAGTGAAAACCAGCGCACCATATACTGTGGCACGTTCTTTTTCAGAATACGTTGGCTGTGGAGTGGCATATTGGCGTATCATGTCTATGGAGACTATTTGAGCATAGTTGTTTAGAGACTTCAGCTTTTCCAGCAGCAGATTGGTTACGATGGATTTGCCGCTTCCCGGCAACCCAGTAACCCAAACACACCACCCCTTCTCCAAAGTGAATTACTCACCCTCTAGCTGTGACCAAAGAGAGAATATTGTCAATCTGCTGATAAGTCTTAGGAATAGAAGATACAAGCAATCATCACTCAGGAATCTTTCAGATTCTGTCAGGTCTTAGGTTGATGGACATTCAGTATATCCATACTATATCAGGCTTGGCTCTTTTTCATCTGTACATATGGCTATTAGAGGTGTTGCCATCAAGCAATCATCTTCTCATTTTTTCGCAATGATTTTCCAATATCTATTTGGTCGTTCTTTTTTCCCGCTTTGAACTGATTCTATATTAATCCCCTTAAATTCTGCTAGAAGAGTTAAAACTTCCTTATGTGAGAAGAAATGATGCAGTTCTTCAAATCCCCCAAACTCTTCCAAAATTCGGAATGTCCCTTCTTCGATTTTCAGACCTAAGCCATATCGATAATCCTCTACGGACAGGAAATTAGCCAAAAGCAAGCCTTCATCCTTTAGAACTTTGTGAATCTCTTCTATTGCTTTTTCAATATCTTCCTTTATAGCATGATGGATAACGCTTACACTTATTACTACATGAAATACTTGGTCAACAAATGGCAAATGAGTCATTGACGCACACAATACTGCTACATTCGAAATTCCCTCAATCCTAGACCAAGTCTTGGTCTTCCTTAGAGCACTCTTTGAAATGTCAACTCCAACAACGTCAAAACCCTCCTTAGCCAAGTAAATGGAATTCCTACCCATACCACATCCTAAATCAAGAAATACTTGCGCTCGACATTCCCTGAACAGACGCATGGCTTCTACAACAAAAGGAACAGGTTTCCTGAGCCAATCAGGAAGTTGACCCAAAACTGAATAGTATTCTTCCCACATCATCAATAATGTTCCTTGCTTCAGTTTTATAACTTATGGAAGAAACTCTGGAGTTAGCCAGTTCATCCTTCAGGGTTCACCAATTAACTCATATCTAGTGGACTTCATTTTTCCTCAGTTCAAAGGATAAGATGTGCTTCTACTTCAGAGATTTTCTGGCTTTGAAGATTAAGATGTAAGGCACCCTTCTCCATGTATCATATTCCTTTTCTGAACCTTCCCAATAGTATGGAATCTTCTGTTTTTCTTCTTCTGTCATTTTTGTGAGGGGATAGGGTTCAGGTTCAAGTATCTTCTCAACAATAAAGCCCGCAGACACAAGTGAGTTGAAATAGTCTTGGAGTGTTCTATGATAGCCACAGAATTTGGCAGCTGTTCCGTCGAATTTCCATGTCCAAGTTCGTCTTCTTCTATCAAAATAGCTACCTATGCCCCACATTTTTCTCCTACCATATTTTACGGCTCTTCCTCTATTAGCGATTGGGTGAACCACACAAAAAACAAACAGTCCACCCCTTCTCAACACCCTGAAAGCTTCACTAAAAGCTTGCCCATAATTCTCTGAATAGCCTATGGCACAAGAAGAAAGAACAATATCAAAGCTCTCATCATTTAACATGTCCATGCCCTCCATGTTTCCAACATAGAATTGAACTCTCACCGTGTGTTTTCTAGCAAGTCTTCTAGCATACTTTATCTGCTCCTCAGAAATGTCCAAACCAACAGATCTAGCACCCCACTTGGCTAATACTATTGCATTTTGTCCCCCTCCGCAACCAACCTCTAGAATGTCCTTTCCTTCCACATCTCCAAGTAATTTCAATTCTGTTTCTCCAGGAGAAATTGGACCATAATGTACATCAACAAGAGAAATCCTGACAGATGATTGATAAGCCTTGGAAATGATGTTCCATCCTTTCTTAGCTGACATTGTCACTCACTTCCAAGGACTGAGCTTCTTTCTCAGTTTTATGACTTGTGGAAGAAACCAATCTGGCAAACAGCGCAAAAGATATTAACCAGACCACTTGATACAAAAAGTATGGTCTCCCTTAGAACAAGGATTACCAGTACAGTTGTTCTTGTGTTTTGCTGGCTAATCTTCACAATCTCATTCTTAGCCTTCTATCAAACGGGCTTTGACATCTGGCAAAACATAGCGTTCTTCATAGTTTCTGCACTCATTGTATGTGGCTTAATAGCTGCAATCTGGATAAGTATGGCCTTCTAGCCAGCCGGACGCAGTAAATGAAGTAAAAGCTCTATGTAATAGAAGCTAGACCTACACTGTGTTACCTAATGAACGTGCTTTGGCTTTCCCATGTATGACGGTGAAGTAGAACTTATTTACAGGATTAGAACCAGGCTCAATAATTGGAAGCTACATATGATATTATGGCAAATAAGTGAAGACTAGTGATAGTGAAGCTAAGGCTTATAGATTGAAATAGGCGTTAACATTTTTCAAGTCTAGTTTTTCGGTCTCAAGCACATTTCGAATAAAGTTGAAAAGCTTAGCTCTCACCTGCTCTGGCAGATTTGGATACCAAACTGGTGAAGCAACAACCAAACCACGCCAAGCAAAGAAAGGCTGAATGATGCTCAAAATCTCTTCGTCGCCCGTCTTATCTAAATAGTTCTTCCAGAATATGTTGAAGAGTGTCTCGAAGGATTTCTCCAGTCGTCCGTATGTCTGCAAGCTGTAAAATAGGTAGTTAATTGTCATGGCGCTAACGTCATCCGCGGGCTCACCCCACTCCCCACGGCTACGGTCAAGAACAGTAAAATCAGCATTTTTGTGGAAAAGTATGTTCCAAGGATGATAGTCTCCATGCACCTGCGCCAGCCTACGAGTGCATTGTTTCAGTTTCCACCTCCATTCTACACAGCGCTTCTCAATCGCCACCAAGTCCTCCTCGCTAATATAGCCTAGACCAGCCAGGTAGCTGTCCACCAACCCCATTATGCATTCTCCGTGACCTACGAGGTCGCGGATTCGTCGAATGTAAAGCTCCGTTTTGTCGCTCTTAACCTTGTGAATCTCAACCAGATAGTCAGAAAGGGCTCTGCAGCGCTCTAAATCCAACGGCACGAGTTGCTTGAACATTTTAAGCCTGTCCAGGTCTTCATGGTAAAGCTTGCCTTCCACAAACTCTGTAACGATAAAGAACTCGTCGCAGTCACCGAGAGACTTTAAGCTGTGTCTTTTCGTAAAGGCCCCCACATCTACCGAACGCACATGGTTAGACAGCTTGTTGAAGGCAGAATGTTGCCAAAGCAGAATCCCAGCGCGGTCACTGGAATAGTCGTGGCCGAAACCGCCGCCGGGACGCATCGTTTCTAAAACTATCTTTTTCATCTGCCCTCCGACGTTTAAGACTATAAGGTAGGGAGTTCCATAGCCGAAGCCTTTCAAGTCAACTTCCTTCCCCTCTTTCAAAGGTTTTTGCTTCTTTTCTTTACCCAGCTCATCAACGTAAACGATGTCGACGTCTTTGCCGAACACTGACGAAAGATATGCTTCCAAACTTTCCCGCAGAATCACAATTCTCTCTTTTTCACTCTTCGCCATTTACCCCAAATCCAAACAGTTCTTTTAACTCATCCCCAGTATACATCAATATAGCCACGAACACGCTTAAGTAAATAAGCCAAAGTAATCCGTCAAGCGAAAGTCTGCCCAACCCTAGCAAGATGTTGGATACTATAACACCTGTCAAGAATGCTTCAATGAAACAGATCATCGCTACTAGTAGCAGAAGTAACAATTCGTCATAGAACATGCCTGTGCTAATTTCACGTTTGATAAAAAGAAGCACCGCTGCTATCCCAGATAAGATGCCTAAATAAACAAAAACATAGAAGTGGAGTAAGCCTTCTTGAGCAAAATAAGACGCAAACAGGCCAGTCTCGTACAGATAAATGGGGTAACCTCGCCACGCAACAAAAAATGTGGACAACACGTCAAAAATGCCTAAGAAGGGTAAGACAAGAATCACCCAATCTAGCTTGCTTAACTTCATTCAACCCTCAAGATTCTTCTAAAGTTTAACAGCTTTAATAACGTTTTATCAAGAAGAAGTAGTGGAATAGCAGGAGAAAATCTATGAATTTGATTATAGAAGGTGGAACAATAGTCACTGTGAGCCGTAGAGGCACGTTAAAAAATGGTGCAATAGTTATCGAAGGTGACAAAATAGTTGAAGTAGGAAAAACAGACAAGCTAAAGCCAAAGTATCGCCGCTACGAAAAAATCAACGCAAAAAACAAAGTTGTTATTCCCGGCTTGATAAACACGCACCACCACGCCGCCATGAGCATCCTAAGAGGCTACGCAGACGATTTAGACCTCAAGACATGGCTGGAAAAACGGATATGGCCCGTCGAAAAATGCATGACAAGCCGAGACATCTACGCGGGCGCCTTACTAACCGCTGTCGAGTCCATCATGGGCGGCACAACAACCATCAACACCATGTATCACTACACTGACAAATACAACGAGGCACAGGCCTTCGCAGAAGCAAGTCTACGAGGCGTGGTTGGTCATGTGTGTTTTTCGTGGCGAAAAAAACATGACAGGAAAGCCTTAGAATCTCTGGTTAGAACTTGGCACAACAAAAAAGGCGGTCTTATACGAGTCAGCGTGGACCCTCACGCCCCTTACACCGTGGACTCAGACTACATGGGAAAGCTAAGGGTGTTTACGCAGGAACTGAACGAAAAATATGCATCACATAACTCGCCCATAATCTGGCACATTCACGTAGCTGAAACATCCGATGAACCGAGAAAGACTAGGCAGGCTTTCAATGTTGATGTCAAAGGTGGAGTGGTAGAGTATCTTGATGCTTTAGGTGTTCTTTCCTGCGATGTAGTGGCGGCTCACTGCGTCCACCTCACAAAGAAAGATGTGGAAATTTTGAGAAATCGAAGGGTAAAAGTCGCTCACAACCCCGTGTCAAACTTAAAACTCGCTTCAGGCATAAGTCCAGTTCAGCAGCTTTTAAAGAAAGGCGTGACGGTGAGTCTTGGCACAGATAGCTCCTGCTCCAACAACAGCTCAGACATGTTCGAAGTTATGAAAGTTGCGGCTTTGCTCCATAAAGGAATAAGCAGAGACCCAACAGTGTTATCTGCCGAACAAATTTTACGTATGGCAACCATCAACGGCGCCAAAGCACTATGTTGGAATAGAGAGATTGGCTCAATAGAACGCGGCAAAAAAGCGGACTTGGCGATAGTTGACTTCAAAAAGCCCCACCTGACGCCAGTATACAACGAAACAAGCCATCTTGTTTACTCAGCCAAAAACGCGGATGTGGACACGGTCATTATAAACGGCAAAATTGTGATGGAAAACAGAAAAATCAAAACCGTGAATGTAGACAAGGTTATGGCACTGGTGGAAAAGACTAAGTATAGTCTCCTAGAACGCGTGGATAAAAGCCCTTAAGGTATCATTTTAAATAGCTTGTCATCAACAACGTGGTGGAGCAAGTAAAAATAATGCCTGAATTCAAAGTTAAAGATCCAAGTCTCTCATCTAAGGGAGATCTTCTAACAGAATGGGCTTCAATGCACATGCCCGTGCTAAATCAGATTAAAAAACGATTTGAAAAAGAAAAACCCCTCGAAGGCATACAACTAGGGGCCTCCCTCCACGTAACAAAAGAAACCGCCGTTCTCATGGACACCCTCCTAGCAGGCGGCGCAGACACAGCTCTCTGCGGCTCAAACCCATTATCCACCCAAGACGAAGTTGCAGCAGCCATAGCAGAAAAAGGCATAAACGTTTACGCTTGGAGAGAACAAACAACCGAAGAATACTACTGGTGCGTTGAAAGAGTCATAGACCACAATCCCTTCATAACCATTGATGACGGCGCTGATCTGGTTGGCACAATTCACTCCAAAAGAACCGAAGCCATACCAAACATTAAAGGCGGAACCGAAGAAACCACCACTGGGGTCGTGCGGCTACGAGCAATGGCAAAGTCGGGAGCACTAAAATATCCAATAATAGCCGTAAATGACGCTTATACGAAGTATCTTTTCGACAACCGCTACGGAACAGGACAAAGTACCCTCGACGGGATCTTAAGGGCAACCAGCATTCTACTTGCGGGCAAAAACTTTGTCGTAGCCGGGTATGGATGGTGTGGACGCGGATTAGCGCTGAGAGCGAAGGGCATGGGCGCCAATGTAGTTGTGACAGAAACTAATCCGACAAGAGCATTAGAGGCTGTTATGGACGGCTTCCGAGTAATGTCCATGGAAAAAGCTACAGAAATAGGCGATATCTTCATTACAGTCACGGGAAACAAAAGCGTAATCCGCAAAGAACACATGGAAAAAATGAAAGATGGCGCAATACTGGCTAACAGTGGACACTTCGACGTAGAAATAACCATTCCCGAACTAGAAAACATGTCTGCTGCAAAAAGGAAAATTCGACCAAACTTGGAGGAGTACCAGTTGCGAGATGGAAGAAAACTGTATTTGCTTGGTGAGGGAAGACTCGTCAACTTAGCCGCTGCAGAAGGTCATCCCTCAGAAGTTATGGACATGTCTTTCGCAAACCAAGCCCTCTGCATAGAGCATCTAGTCAAAGAACCCAAGCTTGAGCCTAAGGTCTACAACGTCCCAAAAGAAATAGATGAACTTGTCGCTAGTCTTAAGCTAAGAGCGATGAAAGTGGAAATAGACAGGCTGACGGAAGAACAGAGGGAATATCTTGCCAGTTGGGAAGCTGGAACAATCTAAATCAATGACAAAACTTATAACAGTAATAGTATAAAAAAGGCTACAAAGTGATGACAACATGGTAAGTAAAGATCAAGGAATTGGCGGCTTAATCTTCCTCGTATGCGTTATCATAGCCATCGGCTACACCCTAGGGCTCTTCTGGCTAGGAGAGCCTCTTGGCGACAATTCTTGGACACTGTCATTTTGGCTCATCACAATCCCAGTGTATCTCGCATTCATACTTATCCTCGGTATTGGCGCTTGGATAGGTTGGACTATGGCGACTACCCCTCCGCCAAAACCAATTGAAGAAATTGAAGCCGAAGAGCAAAAAGAAAAATAGGCACACTAGCGAAACGCTTTTTTCTTTCTCATTCCATAAAAGGGCACTATGTGGTCCGTTATGGGCAAAGTTAAGGCTTTAGTGTTATGCGGAGGCAGAGGGACAAGACTTAGGCCAATCACGTATTATCTCCAAAAAACCATGATTCCGCTTGGTTATATGCAGCGACCTCTTCTCGAATATATAGTTCGCCTTCTCAAGTTTCACGGCATAACTGACATAACCTTCTTGGTGGACTATAAAGCTGAGCAAATCCACAATTACTTTGACAACGGAGACAGATTAGGTGTAAAAATACGCTATGTTCAAGATAGTCAATCATTTAAGGGAACAGGAGGCTCAGTAATTAATGCTTACAAGCAGGGAGTTTTCAATGAAAAGGACACTGTACTTGTTTACTATGGAGACATCATCACCAACATCAGCTTAAAGGACTTGGTTAGTTTTCATAAGAAGAAGAACGCAATTGCGACTGTGGCGCTTGCTTCTGGGTTTGTAGTCAGAGTTGGCTTAGCTGACCTTGAAAAAGAGGGTAAAATGCGGGGATTCGTGGAGAAACCCACATTAGAAAAGCCTGTAAGCATCGGCATCGTGGCTTTTAAAGGAGAGGTCTTGAAAGATGCACAAAAATTGGCTGAAGAGAAACGAACGATGGATTTGATGGGAGACATAATTCCTCACCTGATACAAATGAGTAAACCTGTATATGGATTTGTGTCCGACGCTTTTTGGTATGATGTTGGCAGCGCCGAAGCTTACGAAAAACTGGATAAAAAGAAAGTGAAAGACACTATGTCTTTCTTGTTTTAGAAACTCTTTGAGGATAAGTTATAAGCGAGATTTTCGTAGGATATATTTTTCGTGGAGACTGCTGTGCCCAACTCTAATCTAATACTACCTTATGCGATAGAAGATAGCGGCAGAAAGAAACGCTTTTCTGAGAACATGGAAGTTGCGGCACTTCTTGGCATTGCTGAAGCAGAACGAAAAAAGAAATCAGGACTTTTTAGAGGAGCAGCAGAAACTCTTACGTTTATCTCCAAGCTCTATTATCCTCTTTGGGCAATCCCATGGGAAAACAACTGCCTACTAATAGACGGTATGGAAACTATTGCGAACAATATACTATACTTCAAGCCACCTAACGTAGAAAACTTTATTGAACATTTGAAAAGCAGCACTACAGTTCAAGAATTGTATCAC
This sequence comes from Candidatus Bathyarchaeota archaeon, assembly GCA_029882535.1. NCBI lineage: Archaea > Thermoproteati > Candidatus Bathyarchaeota > Candidatus Bathyarchaeota archaeon. The sequence continues at coordinate 2,523 of JAOUKM010000006.1, read as the reverse complement.
AGCACTTTGAGAAGCCACCAAGAGACTTTTTCTGACTTCACCTCGCAAACAGAAATTCCTATGGAAGGATACATCACTGACGAAGAATTGTTGTCCGACATGTCGACTTTCATCAAAGACAGCCGAACAGGAAAGAATACTTCATTCCCAGAGTTCACCTCATTAATACAGCCAAAAATCGATGAGGAAAACGCGGTTAGAATTAGCGAAAGGGTTATGGAACATTATAACACTCTTCAGTCAGAAATAAAGGGCTTGAAATTTGCAATCGACACTGTGAACGAAGAAACGGAGATACATATCGGCAAGTTGCGGCAAGAACTGGAGCAAACGCGAGAAAAATACGAAGGACAGATTTCAAATGTTAGAGTAGAGGTTGAGAAGAGAACAGGAGAATTGGAGAAGGAACGAGAAGAGAAAATAGAGAAAATAACAGCAACTAACGAAAAAGAGGTAAACACTCGACTCGAAGAAAGGAAAAAATGGGAACAAGAGCTACTGAGGCTCGAACAAAACAAGAGTGAATATGAAAAAAGGAAAGAGTTGCGGAAGCGGAAAAGCGATGAAGTTGGGGAAGCTCGGTGGGATGCAAGATTGCGAGATGTTCAAAATCAAATTTCAACTGTGAAGGGAAAAATCAAGGCACTTTCAGATTTTATCAATCGAAGTAGCAAAGAAACAGAAAAAACAACGAAAAAGTTGCATGACACTTATCAGAATCTGGTAGATGAAGAAGAAAAGAAAATCACGGATTTAGAAAGTTTGCGCGACTCAGAAATCGACAAAAACGAAAAAAAAATAGAAGAAATGGGGCGAGAGACATTAGCTATAACGGACAAGATTGAAAGACTAGTTGAACAGAAAAGAGAGCGTTCCTCAACACTTAAAGAAGCTACAATTCCTTGGAAAACTGAAACTCTTACTTTGATTCATGTGCCCTTCTACTTAATTCAATATGAAGTTGAGAAAAAGAAAAGACACTGCATTCGTCCGCCTATTGTTGCGAGGGGACATGAGGGATTTGTCGTGAAGATTCGTAAGACCTTTAGACGCTACAGTACCCTTTTGAAACCACGCTCTAAGGTTTTAGAAAAATTGCTGACCTCTTTTGAAGAAAGACTAGGCAGTGATAAGAAAGTTCAAAGAAAAATGGTTCAGTTGGGTATGTCACACAACTTGTTAACGTCTGTAGATTTCAAAGAAAAAGTGAGAAAGGGAATAGAGGAACTTGAAGTTGAAGGGTGGATTAAACCGGAAGAAAAAGCAACTATGTTAGAGACGTATGTGACAAGCTAGTTTGTCCTCACGAATAGTTGAAAACGTAAAAAGCAACTTCTGTCTTTAAGAGAGTTGAGATATAATGTTGGATGACAAAGTTGTTGAACGTAAGCTTCTGCTTAAACGTGTTTTTTCAAGAGGTAAACTTTTCGAAATAGGAAAAACGCTAGACATCCCTTATTTTCATAATTTTCATAGTCGATGGGACATAGACGATGATAGAGCAGCCCTCGAAATTGCTTCCAATATACATGATGAGCAACTCAAGGAAGCTTTCACCAAACATGCCCCCCGCAGATGGGAAGTTTTCAGAGGTCAATATTATACATTTGAAAACGGTGAACTTCGACTCGAGGGTTCTTGGAAAGCGATTCAAACCTCGGTTGCTCAAACAAAGCAAAAATATGGAAAAAACTGCTTCGCTGTTTTGAAGTGTTTGATAGAATCGGGTAAGGGTTGCAGCCTCAAAGACATTAAGCAGAATCTTCTAGAAGACACAGATCCTTCACCAATTTTGTCGGACTTGGAAAGGTTGAAAGTGATAGTAACTTCTTACAGGAGCAAGCAACTTCAAGAATGGGCAATATTGGAAGAAACCTCTCCGATAATCCAGTTAGAGTTGGGATTGGCGCCTAAGGAGGTTGAAAGGAGAGTGGCTACGGTTGCTGGTGCCCCTATAAAGAGTGACCCCATAAATGAAGAACATCGGATAATTGAGAAAATGGACCGAGAACTAAACGATTACTTAAATGACTTGCTCAAGTATCGAGTAGATGAAGCGGTAACGTTTGGTAAATCTTTTTCAATCTCTCACCTTGCCAACTACTTGGAGGACCTTTTCGGTCCAGTTCTGTACTTTGATAGTTTGCTTAGTATTACTCAGCAGTACGGGGTGGCTGACGTTGAGATTGTTCACGCTGAGGGCAGAACTGGGATGCGAACAGGGTGGAATCTCTCCTTATTTGGTGAGCCAGGCACAGGTAAGAGCTTTTCAGCTAGAGACATGATTCTAGGAAAGCCAGAAGCAAAAGTTCCCCCTCACGGAATTCCCGGACGCAACCGCTACACTGGAGGCATCACTCCAGCCAGGTTCATTCGTATAGGTCAAGCCTATTCTGGAAGAGTTTTTAATTTCATCGTTCCCGAGTTTAACGACTGGTTTAAATACAAAGGTATGGTAGAGCCGTTGAAACTCGCCATGGAACGCGGCGAAATCAAATATGAAATGCACCGAGAGGTCATTGG